>DASQYN010000183.1:0-4557 GCA_035639215.1 Burkholderiales bacterium | reverse complement strand
GGTGAAGGACCTCGCTCGCGCGCTCTCGGTCGTGTCGATCCGCGTGGTGGAGACCATTCCCGGCAAGTCCTGCATGGGCCTCGAGATCCCGAACCCGCACCGCCAGACCGTGCGCCTCTCGGAGATCCTCGGCTCGGAGGCCTACGCCGCGTTGCACTCGCCGCTCGCGATCGCCCTCGGCAAGGACATCGCCGGCAACCCGGTCGTCGCCGACCTCGCGCGCATGCCGCACCTGCTGGTCGCCGGCACCACCGGCTCGGGCAAATCGGTGGCGCTCAACGCGATGATCCTGTCGCTGCTCTACAAGTCGGAGCCGCGCGCCATCCGTCTGATCCTGGTCGATCCGAAGATGCTCGAGCTCTCGGTCTACCACGACATCCCGCACCTGCTCGCGCCGGTGGTGATCGACATGAAGCAGGCGGTGAACGCGCTCGCCTGGTGCGTGAACGAGATGGAGCGCCGCTACAAGCTCATGAACTTCGTCGGCGCGCGCAACCTTTCCGGCTACAACCACAAGGTCGCCGACGGCAAGTTCACCGACCCGTTCACGGTCGAGGCGGAGAGCCCGGCCAAGCTTGCGCCGATGCCGAACGTCGTCGTCGTCATCGACGAGCTCGCCGACCTGATGATGGTGATCGGCAAGAAGGTGGAGGAGCTGATCGCCCGGCTCGCACAGAAGGCGCGCGCCGCCGGCATCCATCTGCTCCTTGCCACACAGCGGCCTTCCGTCGACGTGATCACCGGCCTGATCAAAGCCAACATCCCGGCCCGCATCGCGTTCCAGGTCTCCTCGAAGGTCGACTCGCGCACCATCCTCGACCAGTCGGGCGCCGAGGCGCTGCTCGGTGCGGGCGACATGCTCTACCTCCCGCCGGGCACCGGCCTGCCGCAGCGCGTGCACGGCGCCTTCGTCGCCGACCACGAGGTGCACAAGGTAGCAGAGCACCTGCGCACCCTCGCCAAGCCCGATTACCTCGGCGAGGTGCTCGAGGGGCCGCCATCAGACGATCCGGGTCTTCTCGGCGAAGACGGAGCGCCGAGCGGCGAGAAGGACCCGCTCTACGACCAGGCGGTCGACATCGTGCTGCGCACCCGCCGGCCGTCGATCTCGCTGGTGCAGCGGCACCTGCGGATCGGCTACAACCGCGCGGCGCGGCTGATCGAGGACATGGAGCGCGCCGGCATGGTCTCCGCCATGCAACCGAACGGCAACCGCGAGGTCCTAGTTCCGGCGAAGGCCGAATAAGGGTTCTCTTCCATGAAGTACTTGTGGCTCATTCTTTTTTTCCTCGTCACCGCGGCAGGCGCGACCAGCATCGACCGCTATCGCGAGTTCCTGAACGGCACACGCTCGGCGCGCGCCGGCTTCGAGCAGAAGGTCTACGACCGCAACGGCAGGATGACGCAGCAATCGAAGGGCAGCTTCGTCTTCCAGCGTCCGGGCAAGTTCCGCTGGGTCTACGACAAGCCCGCCGACCAGGTCATCGTTGGCGACGGCAGCCGGGTCTGGATCTACGACCGGCAGCTGAACCAGGTCACGGTGCGCAAGATGGAAGCGGCGCTCGGCTCGACGCCCGCGGCGCTGCTCGCCGGCGGCACCGACGTCGAGAAGGCGTTCGTGCTCAGCGACGGCGGCGAGAAGGACGGCCTCGAATGGGTGTTCGCCAAGCCGCGCCAGCAGGAGGCGGGCTTCGAGAGCGTGCGCATGGGCTTCAAGGGCAACGAGCTTCAGGCGATGGAGCTGAAGGACCAGTTCGGCCAGACCACTCTGCTGCGCTTCTCGCACCTGCAGCGCAACCCGAAGGTCGATGCGCAGACCTTCCGCTTCGATCCCCCGAAAGGCGCCGACGTGCTCGGCGAGCAATAACCCAAACAGGGACGTAGCCCATTTCGGATCTCTTCGGTCAGGCCCAGCCGGCCGCGCCGCTCGCCGAGCGGCTGCGGCCGCAGTCGATCGATGAGGTGGTCGGGCAGGAGCACCTGCTCGGCGCCGGCAAGCCGCTGCGGCTCGCCTTCGAGTCGCGCAAGCCGCACTCCATGATCCTCTGGGGTCCGCCCGGCTCGGGCAAGACCACGCTCGCGCGCCTGATGGCGAAGGCCTTCGACGCGGAATTCGTCGCGCTTTCGGCGGTCTTCTCGGGCGTCAAGGACATCCGCGAGGCGGTGCAGGCGGCGCAGGCGCGTCTGGAGCAGTCGGGCCGGCACACCATCCTCTTCGTCGACGAGGTGCATCGCTTCAACAAGGCGCAGCAGGACGCCTTCCTGCCGTACGTCGAGCAGGGGCTCATCACCTTCGTCGGCGCGACGACCGAGAACCCCTCCTTCGAGGTCAACAGCGCGCTGCTTTCGCGCGCCGCCGTCTATGTCCTGCAGCCTCTCGGCCCCGGCCATTTGGCGGCACTGCTCGACAGAACCGGCCTCGAAATCGATGAAGAAGCGAAGTCCCGCCTGATCGGCTTCGCCGACGGCGATGCGCGACGCCTGCTCAACGCCGTCGAGATCCTCAAGAACACCGGGCAGAGGACGATCACGGGCGAATTCGTCGAGCGCACGCTGGCGAAGAACCTGCGCCGCTTCGACAAGGGCGGCGAGCAGTTCTACGACCAGATCTCGGCGCTGCACAAGGCGGTGCGCGGGTCGAGCCCGGACGCGGCGCTCTACTGGATGGTGCGCATGCTGGATGGCGGCGCCGATCCGCTCTACGTCGGCCGGCGCGTGATCCGCATGGCGGTGGAGGACGTGGGCCTCGCCGACCCGCGCGCCCTCACGCTCGCGCTCGAGGCCGTCGAGACCTACGAGCGCCTGGGAAGCCCCGAAGGCGTGCTCGCGCTCGCCCAGGCCGTGGTCTATCTGGCGCTCGCTGCGAAATCGAATGCAATCTACGAAGCCTATAATTCGGCGCGCGATTTCATCGCCCGCGACGGGACGCGTCCCGTCCCCCTCCACATCCGCAACGCGCCGACTCGATTGATGAAAGACCTCGGCTACGGCAAGAACTACCGCTACGCGCACGACGAGGCGGGCGCGTACGCGGCCGGCGAGCATTACTTCCCCGAGGGCATGCCGCAAGTGGAGTGGTACCGGCCAACCGAGCGAGGGCTGGAAGCGCGCCTGCGCGAAAAGCTCGCCGAGCTGCGACGCCTCGACGAGGAAGCCAGGAAGAAATGATCGACATCCAGCTCCTGCGCAAGGACCCGCAAGCCGTCGCCAATCGCCTCGCCACGCGCGGCGCGGGCGCCTTCGACCTCGAGCAGTTCCTGCGCTTCGAGTCGGCGCGCAAGAACCTGCAGACCGCGGTCGAGCAGGCGCAGGCCTCGCGCAATCGGATCGCCAAGGACATCGGCCAGGCGAAGGCCAAAGGCAACGATGTGAAGCCGCTCCTGGAGCAAGCAGAGAAGTTGAAATCGCTCTTGGAACAATCCGAGGCGCAGCTCGCCGAGCTGCAGGCCGCCTTCCAGGAGTTTCTCTTCCGCATCCCCAACATCCCGCACGAATCGGTGCCGGTGGGTGAGGGCGCGGAGCAGAACCGGGAGGAAAGGCGCTGGGGCGAGCCGCGCGCCTTCTCCTTTCAACCTAAAGACCACGTGGATCTCGGTGAAGGGCTGAAGGGGCTCGACTTCGCCACCGGCGCGAAGGTGGCGGGCACCCGCTTCGTCGTCATGTACGGCGGCGTGTCGCGCCTGCACCGTGCGCTCGCCCAGTTCATGCTGGACGTGCACACGCGCGAGCATGGCTATACCGAGACGTATGCGCCCTACATGGTGACGGCCGAGTGCGCAAACGGTGTCTCGAGCCTCGCCAAGTTCAAGGGCGACCTCTTCAAGCTCGAGGAGCGCGACCTGTACCTCATCCCGACCGCCGAGTACCCGGTCACCAACTACGTGCGCGACGAGATCGTGCCGCTCGAGCGCCTGCCGATCCGATACGTCTGCCATTCGCCCTGCTTCCGCTCCGAGGCGGGTTCGGCCGGCAAGGACACGCGCGGCATGATCCGCAATCATCAGTTCGACAAGGTCGAGCTGGTGCAGATCGTTCATCCGGAGAAGTCCTATGCGGCGCACGAGGAGCTCACCGGCCACGCCGAGACGATCCTGAAGAAGCTCGAACTGCCTTACCGCGTCATCACGCTCAGCACCGGCGACATGGGCTTCTCCTCGGCGAAGACCTACGACCTTGAGGTCTGGCTCCCGGGCCAGAACGCCTACCGCGAGATCTCCTCCTGCTCCAACTTCGAGGCATTCCAGGCGCGGCGCATGCAGGCGCGCTTCAGGAACGAGAAGGGCAAGGTCGAGCCGGTGCATACTTTGAACGGCTCGGGGCTCGCGGTCGGCCGCACCCTCGTCGCCGTCCTCGAGAACTACCAGAACGCCGACGGCTCGGTCACCGTCCCGGCCGCCCTAAGGAGCTACGTGGGCGGCGTCGAGCGAATCACAGCGCCCTGATAAAATTCCGCCCTCGTCGACCGCGGAGAGATGGCAGAGTGGTCGATTGCGGCAGACTCGAAATCTGTTGTACCCGTGAGGGTACCGGGGGTTCGAATCCCTCTCTCTCCGCCAC
>DASQYN010000182.1:0-3410 GCA_035639215.1 Burkholderiales bacterium | reverse complement strand
CAACGCCGACCTCGTCGTCGCCGCGGCGCGCGTCGACGAGGCGCGCGCCGTTCTCGGGGAGGCGAACTCGTTCTTCTGGCCGACCGTCGACGCCCAGGCCGGCGCCTCGCGCTCGCGACTCTCGCAGAGCACCGCGACCTCGTTCCCGGGCTTCCCGAACAAGTTCAACGACTACCGGGCGACGCTCAACGTCTCCTACGAGATCGACGTCTTCGGCCGGCTGCGCGCCGGCGCGGACGCGGCGCGCGCCGAGCTCCAGGCGAGCGAGGCCTCGCGCGAGGCGGTGCGCATCGCGCTCGCGGCGCAGGTGGCGAAGTCCTATTACGCCATGCAGGCGCTCGACCAGGAAGTCGCGCTCACGCGCGAGACGGTGCGGCTTCGCGAGGAGGCGCTCGAGCTGCAGAAGAAGCGCTATCGCGGCGGCGTGCTCTCGGAGTTCGAGCTGCGCCAGCTCGAGGCGGAAACCGCCTCGGTGCGCGCCCAGCTGCCGCCGCTCGAGCAGGCGCGCGAAACGGAGGAAGCTGCGCTCTCCGTGCTGCTCGGCCGTACGCCGCGCGAGGTGATGGAGTCGACGGTGAAGGTGGCGCAGGGCGAGGTGAAGCTGAACGCCCCGGTGCTGCCGGAGGGCATGCCTTCCGAGCTCCTGCTGCGCCGCCCGGACCTGGTCAACGCCGAGCGCCAGCTCGCCGCGTCGCACGCGCAGATCGCGGTGGCGCGCGCCGAGATGTTCCCCTCCATCGCCCTCACCGGTTACCTCGGGCGCGAAAGCGCGCAGCTCGACAACCTGTTTCTCGGTCCCGCGGGCATCGCCAACATCGCCCTCGGCCTCACGCAGCCGATCTTCGCCGGCGGGCGGCTGCAGGCGCGCACCCAGCAGGCCGAGGCGCGCGAGCGCCAGGCGCTCGCGCAGTACCAGCAGGCCATCCGCAACGCCTTCGGCGAGGTGCGCAGCGCGCTTGCCGTGCAGGCGCGCTCGCGCGAGAGCTTCGACGCGCAGAGCGTGCGCGAGCAGGCGCTCGCCGAGACGGCGCGCCTCGCGCACCTTCGCTACGACAACGGCGTGGCGAGCCAGCTCGACGTCATCGACGCCGAGCGCAACTTGCTCGCCGCGCGCGTCGCGCGTATCGATGCGCTTCGCCAGCACCGCGCCGCCATCGCCGACCTGTTTCGCGCTTTAGGCGGCTAATGACGCCCGAGCACAACAAGCAGATCCTTCGGGAGTTCTTCTCGCGCTTCACGGCGTGCGATATCCCGGGGGTGCTGGCGCTCATGGCAGAGGACTGCAGCTGGCGCATTCCTGGCAAGCCGGAGCGCATGGCGACCGCCGGCGAGTATTCCAAGGAGCGCATCGCACGGCTCTTTCACCGCATGCTGGGGCAGCTCCCGGGCGGCCTGAAGATGACCGTGAAGAGCATGATCGCGGAAGGCGACCGAGTCGCCGTGGAAGTCGAGTCGGAAGGCGACCTGAAGAACGGCCGGCGCTACCGGCAGCAGTATCACTTCGCCATCGAGCTCGCGGACGGCCGGATCCGCTCGGTGCGCGAGTACCTCGATACGCAGCACGCCTACGACGTCTGGCTCGCGCCTTAACGTTCCGGATAGCAAAACCCTCGAACTGCATCGCACTGCCGTTCGCGACAATCTTCGCGATCCATGGCGGCGACCGACAACCTAGCTGCGGCGAGACGCGTCACGTTCGAGCTTTTCCAGGATGGCAACCTCGCCCTGATGGATGAGCTGACCGCCGCCGATTTCCGTAACGAAGGCCAGACGGCGGGGCCCGAGCAAGGCCGTGCCAACCTCGCCAACGCGATTCAGCGCGTGCGCGCAGCGTTCCCCGATCTTCGCTATCACCTCGAGCACGAAATCGCCGAAGGCGACGCGGTCGTGCACCATCTGGTGGCCCGGGGAACGCAGCGCGGGCCGATTGCCGGTTTCCCCGCCACCGGCAAGGCTGCGGTGTGGCGCGAGATGCACCTCATGCGCTTCGCCGACGGAAGAATGATCGAGCAGTGGGGCGTCGTCGACCGCCTGGGGCTCCTGCAGCAGCTCGGGCTGGCACCTTCCCCCGGACGCCCGGGCGGCTGACATCGTTTCCATTTGGCCCCGATGCGCGGCTCGTGATATATGCAAGCCGTGATCTCCCAACGCCCCCGCGCTCAAGGCAAGCTCCTTGAAGAGAACGGGCGTGTGATCGTCACCGAATGGCGCCTCGCGTGCCCGGTCGGCGTCGAGCACAACATCGTGAATCCGAACAGCGGCGAATTCGCGTTTGTCGAGATCGAGTTGAAATAACCGTCCCAGCCATGGTCCGCACGAGCCTCGCCATTGCCACCCTGGTCCTCGGCCAGGCGATCGCCTGGCCGTTCGTCGCGGAATACGTGGTCGCCGACCGCTGCCTGGCTGCGGGCGGCAGTTTCGATCACGACGGCGCGCGCTGCGATTTCGGCCACCCGCATCCCGGCATCGCGATCTGGGAGCGGCACGCTGCCGCGCTCGTGCTGTCGTGCCTCTTCGGCGTGGCGGGGTGCGTGCTGCTGATCGGCGGCCGCAAGCGGGCATGAATCCGGAGGAAGCAAGATGCTGAAGCTCGAGCAGGCGAACGCCATCATCGATGCCGCCTTCGCGGAGGCGCGGCGCAGGAACTTCGCCCGGCTGGGCATCGCCGTGCTCGATGCCGGCGGGCATCCCGTCGCCTTCAAGCGCGAAGACGGCGCGAGCTTTCTTCGCTTCGAGCTCGCCTACGGCAAGGCCTGGGGCGCGCTCGCCATGGGGTTCGGCTCGCGCGAGCTTGCCGAGCGCGCGGCGAAGCAGCCGGCGTTCATCAACGCGCTTTCCGCGGTCACGCAAGGACGCATGGTGCCTTCGCCCGGCGGGGTGATCATCGTCGACGCCCAGGGGCAGCTGCTCGGCGCCGTCGGCATTTCCGGCGACACCGGCGACAACGACGAGATCTGCGCTCTCGCGGGAATCCAGTCCGCCGGGTTGAAAGCCATTCCGGGGAAGGCCAGCTAGCGCGGCGGTGAGACAGTTGCCGCTCGGGAAGGTCTACCAGCTCCTCGAGCCGGGCCCGGTCGTCCTGCTCTCCACGGCACGCAAGGGCCGCGCCAACGTCATGACGATGTCGTGGCACATGATGGTGGAGTTCGAGCCGCCGCTCGTCGCCTGCGTCGTGAGCGAAGCGAACTTCAGCTTCGCCGCGCTGCGCGCCACCGGCGAATGCGTGATCGCCATTCCGGCGCGCCGGCTCGCGGCGAAGGTGGTGGCCATAGGAAACGCATCGGGCCGCGACGTCGACAAGTTCGCGCGGTTCGGCTTGACGGCCCTTCGCGCCGCGCGCGTTGGCGCGCCGCTCATCGGCGAATGTTTCGCCAATCTCGAATGCCGGGTACGCGAGACGCAGCTCGTCG
>DASQYN010000181.1:0-2610 GCA_035639215.1 Burkholderiales bacterium | reverse complement strand
GAATTCGGGATCCAGAAGACTCTGCAACTTCTGCACAACCCCTTCGGCCCGAGGTTGTCACTCATGTCTTGGGTACGGTCCGTTACCTATGTCTTAGGACCGCACAAGAATCGGAACGGATAGCGGCTGAATAACCGCTGTTACCCGCTGACAGACCGAAATGTCGGCTAACGACCCCAAGGAGACGTTCATCAAAAGGGCCAGAATCCTTAGACTCCATTACTTGGCTGCACTGCGGTATGTCGGCTGTTGGCGTTCTCCATCGGCATCTGCTTCACGCTCTGGGTGGAGGACAGGAACGAAAAGCGCGAGCCCGAAACATCATGTTCGACGGCTGCGTAGTGAGGGACCCGGAACGGGACTACTTGGCAATCGCCGAAAACGACCTCTACCACCGCTCCGAGGTTGGGTCGCCGAGCTAATATTTATGTTTTAAGTGCAAGATACTTTTTGTGCAGATCGAAGTCGCCCATAGCCCTGGTTATGTGCGTATCGCGGTATCCGACCGGAGTGGTCTGGACGATGCGCGGGAAGTTGCCCGACAAATCATGACCGCCGTGCAACAGGGCCAGAGACGCCTGATGGTTTCGTTTCGCCGATCTGATCCTATCTTCAGGGTCAACGACTACCTGATCGATCCCCTGACGCGGCTTGCAGGCATACCGGGCCTCAAGATAGCGCTTGTGGCCGACACTCCTGAACTATTCGCTGGCTTTGAGTACATCTCAGTTGTCGCTGCTCAAAAAGGGGTTGCCGAGAAGCCCTTTCGGTCAGACCGCGACGCTGTTAGCTGGTTGCTGGCGTAGCGGCGACGCACGCGAATGTCCGGTTTTGGCAGCCGATAACGGCCCTGCACGTATTCACTTCGGCATCTTCAGCCGCGCTGCAATAAGCTAGCGCCTGTGCGGATCCTGCTGGTCGAAGACGACGAGATGATCGCCGAGGCGGTGCAGCTTGCGCTGCGCGACGAAGCCTACGCCGCGGACTGGGTGAAGGACGCCGACGGCGCCGCGCGCGCGCTACAGCGCAGCGAGCACCAGGCGGTCCTGCTTGACCTCACATTACCAGGCGGCGACGGTCTCGTTCTGCTGCGGCGCCTGCGCCGCCAGGGAAGCAAGGTGCCTGTCATTATCATCAGCGCACGCGAGGCGCTCGAAGACCGCGTCAAGGGCCTCGACCTTGGCGCCGACGACTACCTGCCGAAGCCCTTCGATGTACCTGAACTGCTCGCGCGCCTGCGCGCGGTGATCCGCCGCCAGGGCGGGCAGGCCAGCGAGGTCCTGACGAACGGGCGCGTCGCACTCGACCCGGCGACGCACGTCGCACGCTGCGGTGAGATGGAGCACATGCTGAGCGCGCGGGAGTTCGCGCTGCTACGCGCTCTGCTGTTGCGGCCTGGCAGCATCCTCTCGCGCGCCGAGCTCGAGAGCCGCATCTATGCGGAGGGCGAGGAAGTGGAGAGCAATGCGGTGGATTTCCTCATCCACGGCCTGCGGCGCAAGCTTGGCGTGGAGGCCATCAAGAACGTCCGCGGCGCGGGATGGCTGGTCGATCGCGCCTGAAGCCGTCCGGTCGAAAAGGGGGCGGGCAGCGCTCGCTGGAGCGCTCGCTCTCCCGCGCTCTCGCCTTTGCCATCGTGGCGCTCGGCATTGCGGCAACCGCGGCGGCGTTCGCCTTCGGGTTCGACGAGGCCCAGGACCTGCAGGACGAAGCGTTGCGCCAGGTCGGCCTGCTCGCCGCCGCTTCCTCGGCCGTCCGCGATGCCGTACCGCTCGATTCGCGCGAGAACGCAGACAGTGATCCGGAGCAGCGCGTGCTCGTCGTTGCGCTCGACGGAACGTCGCGCCCGGCCTGGCTCGCCCCAGATCTGGCGCCCGGCTTCCACACGCTTGCCGGCTCTACCGAGCCAATGCGCGTCTTCGTCCACGGCGCGCCCGGACGGCGAGTTGCCGCGGTGCAATCGGCCGAGGTACGGCGCGAGAGCGCGCTTTCGAGCGCTGCGCTCACCGCTGCGCCGCTCGTTGTGCTGCTCCCGCTGCTCGTATGGCTGGCACGGCGCATCACGCGCGCCGAACTGGCGCCCTTGCGCCGCCTCGCTTCGCGCCTGGACGCACAGCTTGCGCGCAGCCCCGAGCTGCTGCCGCTCGACGACGTGCCGCTCGAGATCGCGTCGTTCGTCGACGCGATCAACCGCTTGCTCGCGCGCATCAACGAGCTGATGGTGGTCGAAAGGCGTTTCATCGCCGATGCCGCGCACGAGTTGCGCACACCGCTCACTGCCCTCGCTGTGCAGGCGGGGAATCTTCCGCAGGCCCGCTCGCCGCGGGAGAGCCGCGAGCGCATCGACGCGCTGAAGGCGGGCATCGAGCGCGCGCGCCACCTCACCGAGCAACTGCTCGACCTCGCGCGGCTGCAGACGGGCATAGAGGAGCCGCGGGCGGTCGACATGTCGAGCCTCGCCCGCGAAGTGATCGCGGAAAGTCTGCCGCTCGCCGAGCAGCGCGGCATCGACATCGGCATGGAGGAGGCCGCGCGGCTCACGCTGCAGGCGCATCCGCCAAGCCTCCGGCTCATCGTCAAGAACGCGCTCGACAACGCCGTGCGCTACGC
>DASQYN010000180.1:0-6968 GCA_035639215.1 Burkholderiales bacterium | reverse complement strand
CTCCTCTGCCGCCTCGGCGT
The DNA here is from genome assembly GCA_035639215.1 of Burkholderiales bacterium. Taxonomy (GTDB): domain Bacteria; phylum Pseudomonadota; class Gammaproteobacteria; order Burkholderiales; family SG8-39; genus SCGC-AG-212-J23. The sequence goes on along the minus strand of DASQYN010000180.1, from coordinate 6,948 downwards.
CATCCGCTCGGCGCGCACGACTCGAGCGCTCCTCGAAGATCTTTTCCGCGACGTGGTGTTTGCCGGCCGCCGCGTCCTCGACATCGGTGGCGGCGACGGCCTCTACGCCTTCTATGCCGCGATCCGCGGCGCGCGCGAGGTCGTCTGCCTCGAGCCCGAGGCGGACGGCTACGACGACCGTGCGGCCGGCGTCTTCGGCGCGATCGCGCGCCGCTACCCCGGCGTCCCGGTGCGCCTCGAGCGTACCAGGGTGCAGGAGCACCGCGACGCTGACGGCTACGACGTCATCGTCATGAACGCCTCGATTAACCACGTCGACGAGGATGCCTGCATGCAGCTCACGCGTAGCGCCGAGGCGCGCGAGGCGTTCCGGCGCGTGTTCGCGCACATTGGCGGCCTTGCCCGGCGGGCCGCGCGCCTCGTCGTCACCGACTGCAGCCGGCACAACTTCTTCGCCGCCCTCGGCGTTCGCAACCCGATCTGCCCGACCATCGAGTGGGACAAGCACCAGCCGCCCGAGGTCTGGGCGAGCCTGCTCGAGGAGGCCGGCTTTGCGCGGCCGCGCGTGCGCTGGGAGCCCCTCTACCGCTTCGGCGCCGCGGGACAGCGCCTGCTCGGCAACCGTGTCGCCGCCTACTTCCTCAAGAGCATGTTCCGGCTGGAGATGGTGAAGGCCTAGCAGCAACCGCAGGCGGCGCCTGCCTCGACTTTCAGCGCGTCGAGGTACCAGGACGGCGGGATATCGCCCTCGCTCACCTCCTTAAGCGGCTTGAAAGCCGTGAAGTGGTAGTGGCCGCGTTCCGCTATCCAGAACGAAATCACGGTGCGCAGCGGGGGGAAGCCGGGCGCGCCGCCTTCCAGCTCGGTGACGAAGACCGTGGCTTCTTCATCCAAAGAAAACTTCTCCTTGGTCCAGCGTTTCACGCGGGACGCTGCCGCTGCTCGGTCCGAGTCGGGTTTGAACATGAGAAACTCGCGCCCATTATGGAAAAAGTCCTGGCCGCCGTGCGGACCGGCCCCGCGAAGACCGAGCTCCGCGAATACCCGATGCCCGAGATCCCGGAGGACGCCGCGCTCATGAAGATGGAGGTCGCCGGGATCTGCGGCACCGACGTCAAGCTCTACAAGACGCCGCCCACGAACGCGCCGGTGATCATGGGCCACGAGAACATCGGCGTCATCGCGAGAGCCGGGCGCGAGTTCGTGCGGCGCAAGGGCTTCAAGGAAGGCGACCTCGTCTTCGTCGAGCACTACGTGATGTGCGGCAAATGCGAGTGGTGCCATGCCGGCCAGTACCGCCATTGCGAGAACACCGACTGGCGCAACAATCCCGAGGGCATCCGTTACGGCTACACCTCGGCCGAAAGGCCGCCGCACCTCTGGGGCGGCTTCGCGCAATACGTCTACCTGCCGTGGAACGCGGTCCTGCACCACGTGCCGAAGGGCGTCACGCCCGAGCTCGCCGGCCTCGTCACGCCGATGGCGAACGGCGTCGAGTGGTCGCTCTTCGACGGCGGCGTCGGCTACAACTCGAGCGTCCTCATCCAGGGCCCGGGGCAGCAGGGCCTCTCGCAGACCGTGATCTGCAAGCAGGCGGGCGCCTCGCTCATCATCGTCACCGGCACGGCGAAGGACTCCGCCCGGCTGAAGGTCGCGAGCGAGCTCGGCGCGGATTTCGTCATCGACGTCAACAAGGAAGACCCGCTGGCGCGCATCAGGCAAGTCACCGGCGGCAAGGGCGTCGACCTGGTGCTCGATTGCACCGCCGGCGCCGGCACGATCCCGATCCTTCTGGGCATCGAGGCGCTTAAGCGCAAGGCGGGCACGATGGTCGTGCAGGGCGAGCTGAAGGAATTCCCCAATTTCCCGCTCGAGCGCGTCACCACGAAGGCGATCACCCTCAAGAGCGCGCGCGGCCACTCTTACCGCGCCTGCGAGCTGGCGCTCGCCCAGCTGGCGTCGAAGCGTTTTCCGCTGGAGAAGATCACCACCCATCGCTTCGCGCTGAAGGACGTCGACCTCGCCATCAAGTCGGTGGGCGGGCAGGGCGTGCCCGACGTGATTCACGCTTCGCTCATGCCCTGGCTCTGAGCCGGAATGGCGCTAAGAGGGCTGGAGGCATTAAGAAGCCGTAACTACGTCCTCTATCTCACCGGCCACTTCACCTCGCAGACCGGCGCTTGGGTGGAGCAGACCGCGGTCTCGTGGATCCTGTACGAGCTCACCAATTCGGCGCTGCTGCTCGGCCTCGCCGGCCTGGCGCGCGCCGTGCCGACCATCGCGCTTGCGCTCGTCGGCGGCGCGATTGCCGACCGCGTGCCGCGGCGCACGATGCTCTACTGCACCGAGTCGACGATGCTCGTCAACTCGCTCGTGATCGGTTTCCTCGCCTGGAGCGGGCGGCTCGAGTACTGGCATCTGTACGCGCTCTCGTTCGTGAACGGCACGCTCTCCGCGTTTTCCGTGCCGGCGCGGCAGGCGCTGTTCGCCGGCCTGGTTCCGAAAACCGCGGTGCAGAGCGCGGTGACGTTCAATGCGGTGGCGGTGCGCTGCGGCGTGCTGATCGGGCCGTCCATCGGCGGCGCCGCGCTCGCGTACGGCAGCTACGCGCTGCCCTTCTGGATCAATGCCGCGAGCTTCATCGGCATGCTTGGCGCGCTCGCCGCGATGCGACTTTCTCCGGTTCCTTCGCACGAGAAAGCGAAGCCGGGCACGCTGCGGCAGGGCATGTCGGAGGGCCTGCGCTTCGTCTGGGACCATGCGCCGCTGCGCGTCGCGCTCGCGCTCGAGGTGGTGAGCGGGCTCTTCGGCCACAACATCACGCTGATCACGATCATCGCCAGGGACGTGCTCGGCACCGGCGCCCAGGGCCTCGGCTGGCTGCTCTCGGCGCTCGGCGCGGGCGGCATGCTGGCGATGATCTTCATGGTGTTCGCGCAGCTGCGACACCACATGCGCGTCATCCTCACCGCCGGCGCGATCTACAGCCTGCTGCTCGCGAGCTTCGCGCTATCGCACTGGCTCGCGCTTTCGGTGGTGCTGCTCTTCATGCTCGGCACCTGCGACGGCATCTGGGGCGTGAACCGCAATACGCTCGCCCAGACCACGGTTCCGGACGCGCTGCGCGGCCGGGTCATGTCGGTCGTCGTGCTCACCACGCGCGGCAGCGCTCCACTGGGGCGCCTGCAGGCCGGCTTCCTCGCCGATTTCGTCGGCGCCCCGGTGACGACCCTGATCGGCGCGACGGTCATTTTCATCGCCATCGGCCGCTGGTGGCGGTTGCGCGGCGCCGAACTCTAGCTTTCTAGCGGAACCAGCAGGCCGTCGCGGAACACCGGGACGACGTCGAACAAGTCGAGCTGCGCGCAGAAGCGCACGTCGTCGGCGTAGCCGAGCGAGGCGAGGTTCTTGCCCGCATCGCTCGCGAAGAAGTCGGTCTCGAGCGCCGCGGCGGGCGAGGCGAGCTCGCCGTGCACGCGGGCGCCGGGCATGCCGCGCGCGATCTCGCCGGCGGCGAGCGCGTCCTCGATCGCGTGCTGGTTGTTGCGCCCGGCCATGAGCAGCGTGACCGGCCGGCCGGCGCTCTGCGCGAGTTGCATCGCCGCGGCCGCGACGGCGCGGCGATTGATCGTCGTGCCGATGAGCACCGTCGTGGCCTCGCCGGCGGCGCTCAGCAGGCACTCGGTGCCGTTGGTGGTCGTCAGCACCAGCGTCTTGCCCGGATAGTCGCAGTGCATGAGCTCGACCGGGCTGTTGCCGTGGCGCATGTTGGGCAGCTTGCGTCCGCCGCGCTCGCCGGCGGTGATCTCGCCCACGCATTCCTCGGGACGCGAGACCGGCCTGACCGCGGCCATGCCGCGCGCGAGGGCGGTGACGATAGTGGCGCTCGCGCGCAGCGCGTCGATCAGCACGACCACGCCGCCGCGGCGCCTTGCCTCGATCGCGCCGTGCACGCCCATGCCGAGGAAGACGTCGAGGCCCGCGAGGTGCATCTCGCCGAACGTATCACCGCGCAGGCCGGTGCGCAGCGTGGCGAGCGGGATCGCTTCCTCGATCGGCACGTTGCCGAGGTTCACGTCGCGGCCGATATTGCGGATCATCCAGAGCTGCTGCTCCTTGCGCGGCGCCTCGAACACCAGCCGCTCGGCGCCGGCGCGCTCGACGATGCGGTGGATCAGCTCGTCGGCGGGCTTGCCGCTGCGGTCGTAGATGCCGACCGTGCCCGACTCGCGCGCTTCCAGGATCACCTTCTCCGCGCCCGCGTCGAGCTCGCGCAGGATCGCGCCGACGCGATCCTGCAGGTCCATGTGCGCATCTTCCTCGGGATCCTTCTTGCCGACCTCGCTCCAGACGCGGAAGCCCGCCTCGCGCACGCGGGCGACGAGGCGCAGCTTTTCCTCCTCGGACATCGGGTGCACGCCGTTCGAGACTTCCACCATGCCGAGCCCGAGCTGGCGCGCGCCGGCGAGGAACTCGGCGACGCCGTTCTGGGCGTAGGCCACCTCGAGAAAGGTGCCGCCGCTGCACACCGTGATGCCGGCGTCGGCATAGACGCCGACCTTGGCGCGCAGCGCCGCGGCCGGCGTCATGCGTGCCGTTCCCCAGCCGAGCTTCACCACGTCGATCCAGTCGGCGGCGGCGGCGACGCGATCGGCCGCCTCGGCGGGGCCGAGGCCCTTGTCGATCACGCTCGTCAGGCCGACCGAGCGCGGCTTGTTGGCGAGCGCCGGATAGGCGATCGAGGCGAACGGATGCTTCCGCCGGCTGCTCTCCGCGTATGCACGCCGTGCCGGCGCGCGGCCGACGCTCGGCCGCGCGCGCGTAGCGCGTCGCAAACGGACACCCCTGATCCCTCGTGCGCGATGATCCACCGGAAACCCTCCCCCCTGGGTTCGCGCATGCTAAGGCGCGCGCGCCTTAAGAAACGCGAAGCGCCTGATGTTTTTCGCCTTTTTACGAAGCCTTAAGAGCTCGGAGTTTCCCGACGCCGGTTTGAAAAAGAGAAAATGGTGCCGCCCCGCGAGACAAAGTGCGTCGGCGCTTCGCGGCAGCGGCGGTTACCCTGAGCGATCCCATGAGCTCGAGCGAATCCGCGCGTGCGACCGTGGTCCTTATCGAGGACGAGGACATGATGCGCTCGCTCGTCAAGCTGCATCTCACCAATGCCGGCTACGAAGTGCTGGAAGCTGCCGATGCGGTCGAGGGCGGCCATCTCATCCTGGAGAGCTCGCCCGCGCTGGTCATCTGCGACGTGAAGCTGCCTTACATGGACGGCTACGAGTTCGTCGCCGCGCTGAAGGCGGATCCGCAGACCCGGCACATACCGGTCGTTTTCCTCACCATGGATGAACAGGTGGACACGCAGGCCAAGGCGCTTGGCGCCGAGGCGTACCTGCGCAAGCCGGTGAGGGCCGACCGCCTGCTCCAGGTCGTCAGCCTTTTCGCGTCTCCAGCGGCGTAAGCCCGGACAAGCGGCCTTCGATCTCGAGCCGCCGCTCCTCCGAGGGCCGCTCGACATCGGCGATCCAGCGGTAGACCTGCCGCGGCTCGACGCCCAGCAGCTCCGCCAGGTCGAGCAGCGACCCGGTCGCCTTCGAGGCGCGCACCAGAATGTCGGCGAAGCTCTCCAGACGCATCGCCTCGAATCTACCCGAGTCGTCCGTCATCCGGCCTGCCGGGCGGTAAGAGTCTTTAAGGAATGCTTCGCTGTTTGTCCGAATCTGTTGCACGTTGCACTTTCTCACCCGCTGCGCGGACCTCGCCTATACTTTCGACGGAGGAGGGCAACATGAGACGAAGCAAGCTCGCGGCCGGCGTCCTGGCCGGCCTGGCCGTTGCATTTTCCGCCCACGCGTCCGGCGATTTCCTGAAGGGCGAGACGGTGCATTTCCTCGTCGGCTACGGGCCGGGCGGCGGCTACGACACGTACGCGCGCATGCTGGCGCCGCACTTCGAGAAGCGCACCGGCGCGACGGTGGTGGTGGAGAACCGGCCCGGCGGCGGCGGCATCACCGCGCTCAACCAGCTCTATCGCGCCAAGCCCGACGGGCTGACGATGATGATGCTGAACGGCGAGTCGGCGATCATCTCGCAGCTCACCAAGCAGCCGGGCGTCGCCTACGACATGGCGAAGGTCAGCATCTTCGGCCGGGTGCAGCAGGAAGCGCACTATGTCATCGCCAATCCGAAGCTGCCCAGCACGCTGAAGGAGATCGTCGCCTCCGGCAAGAAGATCAAGTTCTCCGCCGGCAGCCGCACCGACAACCTCGGCGACTACGCCGCGGTGCTCTGCGAGGCGCTGCAGATGAACTGCCAGATCATCACCGGCTACAAGGGCAGCAAGGAAGCGGCGCTCGCGGTGATGAACGGCGAGGCCGACGCGCTTTCCATCTCCGAGTCCTCGGCGCTCAACTACTCGAAGGGCGGCAAGACCCGAATCGTCGCCACCGTCGGGAGCAGGCGCACCGAGGAGATGCCCGACATGCCGACGGTCTACGAGATGTTCCAGCTCGACCCGGCGCACAAGTGGTGGCTCGATTTCCGCCTCGGCATCCAGGCGTTCGGCCGCGCGGTGGTCGGCGCGCCCGGCCTGCCGAAGGACCGCCTGGAATACCTGCAGCAGGCGTGGCGCGACGTGCTCGCCGACCCGGCGCTGATCGCCGAGGGCAAGAAGACCACCTACACGATCGAGTACGAGTCGCCCGACAAGCTGAAGCCGGTGGTCCAGGAGCTCCTCGAGCGCCTGCCGGCCGACAAGGCGAAGCAGGTCGACGAGGTGATTCTCCGGAAGTTCGCTTCCTAAGCTGCTCGAAGCGTTCCTCTCCGCCGGCTCGCAGCTCGCGCATCCGGTCGTCCTGGCCGCGATGCTGCTCGGGCTGCCGCTCGGCGTGGTGATCGGCCTCCTGCCCGGCCTCTCCGGGATCACCGCCTTTGCCTTCCTGATCCCGT
>DASQYN010000179.1:0-2266 GCA_035639215.1 Burkholderiales bacterium | reverse complement strand
CTCCGGACGCGCTAGCAAGCTTTGTTGCCCTGCAAGGTGCACGTCACCGTAACGGCGAGGGTCTGGGAGTACGTCGTCGGCGGAGGCCCTGGCGAAGCCGCGGAAACGTCCTGCCCACCGGGCGTGATGCGCCCATAGTAGTTCTTCGGCGTATCGGTAAGCGTGCTGTTCCCAGAAACCGTGATCGAGCCGGTTATCGTGAACGTTCCGGCGGTGCCATCGCCCCACGGCTGGGTGCGCGCGGCGTCGACGTAGACAACATACGAGAGCCGGTCGGTACCCGAGGGCGGCGCCATTTGCTGCGTCGGCGACGTGGCGAGCTTCGCGGTGTACGTCACCTGCGCGTTGCCGTTATTTGTGTTGACGCACGTCACGGCGAAGCTGCCCGTCGCGTCGAGGGTGGTCCCCGCCAGCACGTCGTAAGCGCCGAAGTCGATTGTCGTGTTCGACGCCGTGCACGTCACCTGCGCGAGCACCGTTGCCGGAAGGCTCAGCAGAAAAAACAAAGCCAGCGCGAGGGCTGGCTTCGTGCGCGCAGGGCGAGTGCGCATGTGCTTCGGATGCTTAGAAGTTGACGGTCGCGACCACAGTGTCAGTATAGGACGCGTCGGCGCCGACGTTCTGGCCTTTCGCGACGGTACCGCACACCTTGAAGCTTTGCCCGGCGAGGGCACTCCAGGTCACACCGCTCGGCGTATAAATATTGGCGCCCGCGGTCCCCCACACCGTCGTGCCCGGGAAAGTGCATCCGAACGGGGTGGTCGTCGACGGCTGATAGAGCTCGTAGGTGAGTAAGTCGCCCGACGTGCCGCCGAGCATGCGGCGCGTGCTGCCGCTTGCATTGCCGCCGAGGCCAAGCGTAATCGTCACGCCAGTCGAACCCTTGGTGCAGGTGAGGTTGATCGAGCCGGCCGTGCCGTTGTTGAGGTCCGCGCCGGCGGCCGCGTTCGTCGATATCGGATCGTACGCGCCGAAGGCGACGGCGTTGGTCGTGATGGTGCAGTTCTTCGCCACGCTGGCGGACACGTCGAGGTTGGTTCCCGCCGACCCCGCGAGCGTGTTGCCGCACAGAACCGTACCGAGCGCGGCGGCGACGAGGCCACTGAGCAGAATTCGTTTAGTTCTCATGACTTCTCCCTTCCTTTCTTGTCCCTGTCCACCGCGCTTCTCAATGGCGCGGTGTGATGGGCCGGATGTTAGCAGGACCACTTATCTGCATATCCAAATTGTTCACGGAATCCGCAAATCTCACCGGTACTTGCAGTCCGAAGTGAAGAAGGATGGTGAAACTTGATCTGGCGCAACACCGATCAGCCAAATACCGCCGGCGACCCTTCGCGGGTCTCCTGTACGCTCCGGGGAATGAAGCAGACTCGGCTCGCGAAACGCGCTGGCGCCATCGCCGCGGCGCTCGCGCTGGCGTTGCCGGCCGCCGCGCCGGCGGGAACCGCTACCTCCGTCGTCCAAGTCAGCGCAGCCGTGCGGCCCTCGGCGATCATCCGCTTCCAGACGAAGACTTCCGGCATTGCGGTCACGAGCCAGGACATCGCTGCGGGATATGTGTATGTCCCTGCGAGCTCGCTGCTCAGCCTGAAGACGGCAGGAGTCGGTCCCCTGGTGACTGTGGAATTCTTGCCCCTGGAAGGCGTCTTCCGGTCCGTCGAAGTCGTCACCACCGATACGGACGATTTTGCGGGCGGCGGACCTTCCGCGCCCCCGCAGCGTCCCGCGGCGGCCACGCCGGGGAAGCAGACGGTCACCGCGTTCTCGTATCGCTTCAACCTGGCCGCGAACGCTGTGCCCGGCGTCTACGCGACGCCAATGATCGTCAGCGTAGACCTCTGAATCAGCGCACCACTCCTCGGCAGACGTAGCTGCCGAGGTCCGGTAACGGATCCGCGCCCTTCGGGTAGTCGATCTCCAGCAGGCAATCGCGTCCTTTCCAGCTGACGCGCAGCCGATTGTGCTCCTCGAGCCCTTCGACGTACGCCTGGCCGCGCAGTCCGATCGGGAAGGTTTCGGCTTTTCCTTCTATTTGCGCGATGGCACCCGACGGGATGTCGGCCCCGTCCTCGAGCAGCACGCGGAAGGTGGCGGCGCGGACGCGCCGGACGGGGAAGTCGACGAAGACGCCGCTCCTGTAGTAGGGCACGGCGTCGACCTTCAGCGCGCCTACCGCGGCGTCGAGCGGTAGATCGGACTGCTCGAGGGCGATCGGATTTCGGTCGTATGCCCGAACGCGCGGCAGGACCGCGTAGCCGTCCTT
>DASQYN010000178.1:0-2189 GCA_035639215.1 Burkholderiales bacterium | reverse complement strand
CCTGGCCGCGCGCCATGACGCTGCCCATGCGGTTCTCCCGCAGGCTCGCCGGGTCGACGGAGACGACCGAGCGCACCGCGTTCGCCTTGAAGTAGTCGGTCGGGTTGTAGCCGAACGCGACGCCGTTGCGAACGTTGATCCGCCCGAGATCGGCAAGGAGATCGGGCTTCGCCTGCCAGCCGAGATACCCCTCCTTCCAGGTGTTGACGTTGCCATCACCCGGCACGCCCGCGCCATAGCGGTTTATGTCGAGCCGGTCGGCGAACACGGCGCGCAGGCGCGGCGTGAGCGCGCCGTCGTAGCGGAAGTCGAAGGAAAGCCGCTCGCCGCTCTGCCGCTCGTCGGTTCCCTGCTTGTCCCACGTGCGCAGCGCCCCCTCGGTGAAGAAGCGCCAGTCGCGTGACTGCTCGGGCGCCATCGGCGCCTTGTCGGCGATCGAGAGCGCGTCCTCATCCTGCGCGAACGCGGGCGCTGCGGCGAGCGAGAGCGCGAGGAGCGCCGCGCGCACGCGCTAATCCGGACGGAAGCGCGGCAGGTAGTCCCGCTGCAGCCAGGCCTCCGGGATCTCGCGCCAGCGGTAGTCGCTGTAGCGCATGACGGTGACCCAGCCCGGATCCAGGCCGTCGATGATCACCGTCTCGGTCGGACGCTCGGCGCCGAGCTGGGCGGCGTAGCGGCGGTAGTACGCGGTCTTCAGGAGCTGGCCGCTCTCGGTGTAGAAGCGGCCCTTCACCGGCCGGCTGCTCGACGCGTCGATCCACATCTCGATGTGGTCGTAGGTAACGTCCGGCGCGGCGGCGGCGAGCGCCAGCTTGTAGCAATGCCGCATCTGCCGTTCGCCGTCCGGCACGTCCTCCTCGCCGACGAGCTTGGCGCGATAGTCCTTGGCGAGATCGACCGTGACCACGTCGCCGTTCGCGGCCTGGCCGAGGAGCCGCTGCTGCGGCGAGATGCGCACGCTCGCCTTGCTCGACGGATCGTAGAACCAGAGGTCGTTGCCGTTCTTCAGCATCAGCTTGTTCGCGTCGCGCGCCGGCGCGACGAACTGGATCAGGCTGCGATATTGCCCGCTGCCTGCCGCGGCCTTCGAAAACACCGTGAGCGTGTTGCTGTCGGTTTGCCGGCCGCCCTTGTACTCGACGAGCACCACGGTGAGCGAGAACGGCTTGCCCGGGTTGCGCACCGCATCGCTCGCGGCGAGGATCTCCTGCGCGCTCGGCGCGGCCTGCGTGCTCGCCGCGGCGGCGCCGAGCACGAGCGCGCCGAGGAGGATCGAGCGGCGCTCAGACATGGCGCAGGGCGTCCACGATCGGCAGGCGCGCCGCGCGCCGTGCCGGCCACCATGCCGACAAGACAGCGACGGCGGTGAGGCCGATGCCGGTGAAGAAAAGCAGGCCAGTCTCGCCCCAGACGCGCACGCTGAGCGGCACGCGATCGACGTTGCCCGGCGGCAGCCACGTCAGCCCCGAGTGGTTGATCAGCCACGCGACGGCCAACGCGGCGAGCATGCCGGCCGCGGTGCCGATCAGGCCGAGCAGCAGGCCTTCGCACATGAAGAGGTTGCGGATCCCGGAGCGGCGCAGGCCGATGGCGCGCAGCGTGCCGATCTCCGTGGTGCGCTCGACCACGGCCATGCTCATCGTGTTGCCCACGGTGAAGAGGACGATCGCGCCGATCAGCACCGCCATGAAGCCGAAGATCGCGCCGAACATGCCGATCGCCTGGCCGTAGAACGGGTTGAGCACCGCGAAGTCCTGCACCTCGAGCGGCTCGCCCTTGAGCGTCGTGGCGAGAAGCTCGTTCAGGCGTACCCGCGCGACGGGGATCTGGCTCGTGTGCTGGAGCTGGATCACCACGGCGGTCGCTTCCGGCTTGTCCTTGCCGTAGAGCAGGCGCTGCGCCTGCGCGAGGTGCATGCCGACGAACATGTCGTCGATCTCCTTGAAGCCCTGGCGCTCGGCCTTGATCACGCGCAGCGACGCGACGTTCGGCGCGCCGTGCGCGCTCGCGGCGAGGAGCTCGATGTGCGCCTCGGCGCGAGATTCGGCTGGATGCGCCTCGGCGGCGGCGAGCGCGGCGATGTCCTCCGGCGCGCGCTTGCCGGAGGCCTCCTCGAGCGGCGCCTTGCGCGCGCAGTCCGGGATGCCGAGGGGCTGGCAGAGCTCGAGCACGCGCGCGACGCCGATCCC
>DASQYN010000177.1:0-4650 GCA_035639215.1 Burkholderiales bacterium | reverse complement strand
GCTCGCGCCGGATCTGCTCGCCACCTTCGAGATCGGCGTGCGCTACCAGATGTACCACGCGCTCGCGCTCCTCGGCGTGGCGTGGGCCTGCACGCGCTGGCCGGGCGCCGCGGCGAACGCGAGCGGCTGGCTCTTCGTCGCGGGGACGCTGCTTTTTTCGGGCAGCCTCTACGTGCTCGCACTCAGCGGGGCGCGCTGGCTCGGCGCGGTTACGCCTTTCGGCGGACTCGCTTTCCTGGCCGGGTGGATATGTCTAGCGGTGGCGGCTTGGCCGCGCTAGAGACTTCGAGAGGCGGTCGCTCTGGCGCACCCCCTGACGCGTTCAGTCTTTCTTCTTCTTCTCGCCCTTCTTGTGCGTGACCCAGATCTTGTTGCGATTCGCCCAGTCGCCGACCGAAGACTCGGTCTTCTGGAAGACGTTCTTGTCCGACTTGGCGGCGGGCTTGTCTTTTTTCGGCTGCTGCTCCTCGGCGGACGCCGGCGGGTTGACCAGCGAGAGGCAGAGGAAAGCGAGGATCGCGGCTCTCATGGCGCGAAGTGTAGCCGGAGCGAAGTAAACTCGCCGTGATGGACGTCCTCATCATCGGCGCGGGGATCGGTGGCCTGACGCTCGCGCTGGAGCTGCACCGGCGCGGCATCGCCTGCCGCGTCTTCGAGTCGGCGCCCGAGATCAAGGCGCTCGGCGTCGGTATCAACCTGCTGCCGCATGCCACCAAGGCGCTCGGCGCGCTCGGGCTGGTGCCGGCGCTCGCCAAGCTGGCGGTCGAGACGCAGGAAGCGGCGTTCTTCAACCGCTTCGGCCAGCTGATCTACCGCGAGCCGCTCGGCCGGCGCGCCGGCTACGAGTGGCCGCAGCTCTCGATCCATCGCGGCGACCTGCAGGCCGTCCTGCTCGAGGCGGTGCGCGCTCGCCTGGGCGAGGACCGGCTGCAGCTCGGCTTTCACTGCACCGGCTTTTCGCAGGACGAGAAAGCGGTCTCGGCCAGCTTCCGCGAGCGCGGCTTCGTCAAGGGCTCGACGCTCGTCGCCTGCGACGGCATCCACTCGGCGATCCGCCAGCAGCTCTACCCGGACGAGGGCGAGCCGCGCTACTCGGGCATCAACATGTGGCGCGGCGTGACGCGCTGGAAGCCGGTCCTCACCGGCGCGACGATGACGCGCGCCGGCTGGCTGAAGGGCGGCAAGCTGGTGCACTATCCGATCCGCAATCTGGAACACGCTTCCGCCGATTCCCCGGGACTGCAGCTCGTCAACTGGCTCTGGGAGATCGAGACGCCGAGCTACAAGCGCTGGGACTGGAACCGGCCGGCGCGCGTCGAGGACTTCATCGACGGAGCGAAGGACTGGCGCTTCGACTGGCTGGACGTGCCGGCCTTCTTCCGCGCCGCCGACGTGGTGCTCGAGTACCCGATGGTCGACAAGGATCCGCTGCCCGCCTGGAGCTTCGGCCGCGTGACGCTGCTCGGCGATGCCGCGCACCCGATGGTCCCGCGGGGCTCGAACGGCGCTGGCCAGGCGATCGTCGACGCGCAGACGCTCGCCGGGCTGCTGGCGGCCGAGCAAGACATCCCGCGTGCGCTGAAAGCCTACGAGGAGAAGCGCCTGACGCCTACGGCCGAGGTGGTGCTCGCGAACCGGCGCATCCCTCCCGACGCCATCCTGCGCGAGGTGTACGAGCGGACCAGCGACCGGCCGTTCACGCGCATCGAGGACGTGATCCGGCCCGAAGAGCTGAAGGCGATCACCGACCGCTACCGCCAGATCGCCGCTTACGACAAGAGATCTCTCGAGGAGAAGAGCGCATGAGCATTGCCCGGCACGACCCGACCGCCATCCTTTCCAACGCCGTCGAGCACGGCGGCACGGTATACCTCGCCGGCGTGGTGGCGAAGGACCTCGCGAAGGATGTGAAGGGACAGACGCAGGAGGTGCTCGCGGAGATTGACCGGCTGCTCGCCAAGTGCGGCTCGCACAAGTCGAAGGTGCTGCAGGCGCAGATCTGGGTCACCGACATCCGCAACCGGGCGCCGGTGAACGAGGTCTGGACCGCCTGGGTCGACCCGCGCAACCTGCCGGCGCGGGCCTGCGTGGAGGCGAAGCTCGCCGACCCGCGCGCCCTCGTCGAGATCATGGTCGTCGCTGCCAAATAGTTCTCGGTTTCCCGCCCGCCAGCGGGACTAGCATCGGGACGCCCCCGAGAGGAGGGGGGCGCCATGCAGGTAGCCGTACGCGACATCGCCGCACGTTGCCGCCGATGCGGCAGCACCGACTTCGCGCCGGCCGCCGGCAGCGATCTGCGGCTGACCAGCGTCCTCGCCTGCAGCGGCTGCGGCGAGCGGGCGACCTACCGGGAGCTGCTAGAGCAGATCGGCGAAGAGGCGATCCGGCGCGCCAACGAATCGATCGAGCGCCTTAAGCGCCGGCCGAAGAAAAAATAGCCCGCGCCTTTCAATTTCTCAAGGTCTCCCGACAGCCACGCGGCGCGCGCCTGCCTAAGCTGCGCCGCTCATGGATCGCCCTGCCGTCCTGCTCCTGGAAGACGACGCCGCCGAGGCCGCGGTAGCGGAGAGCGCGCTGCGCTACGCCGGCGCCGAGCTGGCCGCCTCGCCCGAGCGGGCGGTGGTCGCGGTGCTCGGGCGCAAGGCGCTGCGCGGCGACCCCGGCAAGCTCGGCATCCCGGCCGTGGCGATCCTGCGCGATCCGACCGAGCAGGAGCTGAGCCGCGCGCGCGATCAGGGCGTGCTCGTCTATGAGCGCCCCGAGACCTGGCAGGGCTACGCCGCGCTGGTGGCGCGCGTTCTCTCGGAGTGGCTGCCTACTCGAAAAGATTGATCACCGCGTCGAGGCCGGACCAGGTGAGCGCGCAACTCGCCTGCTCGCGCACCAGCGGCTTGGCGCGGAAGGCGATCGAATAGCCGGCCTGCGCCATCATCTTCAGGTCGTTCGCGCCGTCGCCGATCGCTACCGTGCGGACCTTTTCCGCGCCTAGCTCTTCCATCACCGCGCAGAATTTCGCCGCCTTCGCGTCGGCGTCGACGATGTCGCCGACCAGCCCGCCGGTCAGCCTGCCCTGCGAGATCTCGAGCCGGTTGGAGATCGTGTAGTCGAGGCCGAGGCGGCTGCGCAGCCGCTCGGTGAAGAAGCTGAAGCCGCCGGACACCAGCAGCAGCTTGATCCCCTCAGCCCGGCAGCGCGCGACCAGCGCCTCGGCGCCCGGCGTGAAGCGCAGCCGCTCGGCGTAGACCCGCTCGAGCACCGATTCGGGCAGCCCGGCGAGCAGCGCGACGCGCTTTCGCAGGCTCTGCGGATAGTCCAGCTCGCCGCGCATCGCCTGCGCGGTGATGGCCGCGACCTCCGGCTTGCGCCCGGCGAAGTCGCCCAGCTCGTCGATGCATTCGATGGTGATCAGCGTCGAGTCCATGTCCATCGCGAGCAGCTCGAGATCCGCGAAGCGCCGGCCATCCGGCACGAACGCGAAGTCGATCCGCGCGTTCTCGCAGAAGAGCGCGATGCCATCCGCGGGCGCGGCGTTGTGGATGCGCCAGGCCTGCTCGCCGATCCTGAACAGCCGAGTCGAGCCCGATAGCCGCGCCAGCTCCATCGCCTGGTCCTCCCTCATGGCGGGTCCCTGGACGACCAGATTCACGTCAGGCGGCGAGCTGCTGGAGGATGTCGCGCACCGCCTGGGCGCGCTCCTGCCAGGCGGGCAGCTTGACGTCGACGCGCAGGCGGTCCGGGCCGGCGAGGCGCGCACCGCGGCCCTTGCGCTGGATGAAGGCGATCACCTTCGCGCCGTCGAGCGGCGGGTTCTTCACGAACTGCAGCTGCACCGCCTCGTGCGTCGCGTCGACCCGCGCCACGCCGAGCGGCCGCGCCGCGAGGCGCACGCGGTGGCACTCTAGGAGCGCCCGCGCGGCGTCGGGCAGCTCGCCGAAGCGGTCGACCAGCTCCTCGCGCAGCGCGTCGAGGCTCTCGAGCGACTCGGCGTCGGCGAGCCGCTTGTAGAGCGAGAGCCGCTCGTGAACGTCGCTGCAGTAGGTGGCGGGAAGCAGCGCCGGCACGTGCAGGTTCACCTCGGTGGAGACATCGACGCTCTCTTCCAGCTCCGCCGCCTTGCCGGATTTCAGCCGGCGCACCGCGCGGTCGAGCATCCGCGCGTAGAGCGAGAAGCCCACCTCCTGCATCTCGCCCGACTGCGACTCGCCGAGGATCTCGCCCGCGCCGCGGATCTCGAGGTCGTGCATGGCGAGGTAGAAGCCCGAGCCCAGCTCTTCCATCATCTGGATGGCCTCCAGCCTTTTCTGCGCGTTCTTGTTCAGCGCGTCGGGCGGCGGCGTGAGGAGATACGCGTACGCCTGGTGGTGCGAGCGGCCGACGCGGCCGCGCAGCTGGTGGAGCTGCGCGAGGCCGAACTTGTCGGCGCGATCGATGACGATGGTGTTGGCGTGCGGGTTGTCGATGCCGGTCTCGATGATAGTGGAGCAGAGGAGCACGTTAGCCCGCTGGGCGGTGAAGTCGCGCATCACGCGCTCGAGCTCGCGCTCGTGCAGCTGGCCGTGCGCCACCGCGATGCGCGCCTCGGGCAGCAGGCGCGCGAGCCTGTCCTTCATCCGCTCGATGCTTTCCACCTCGTTATGCAGGAAGTACACC
>DASQYN010000176.1:0-6947 GCA_035639215.1 Burkholderiales bacterium | reverse complement strand
TTTCCAGGATCGGCGCGAGCGCGGCGTCGGCCAGCGCGCGCACCTCGTCTCGCGTGCGGTCCTGGATGGGATGAGCGACGAAGACGACGGCAGGGTCGTAGCCGAGCGCGCGGTTCTGCGCGGCGGCCGCGTCGACGAATTCGCTCGTCGCGACGCCGACCGCGATGGCGCCTCGCGCCTCCAGGTCCTTCAGGTCGTGCATACAGCACGACGTGCAGGACCCTCAGTCGGCGAGCGCCTCGACGACCGCCGCGCAGCGCGCGGCGATCTCCTGCTTGAGCTCCTCGGGCGCGATGCGCGAGAAGCGCGGCTTGCGAAAGCGCTCGACGCGCAGGCCGCGCGCGGCGAGCAGCTCTTCCAGCCGGTCGAGAAACTCGCCGCCGCGCGGCTTGTTGATATCGAGCAACGCGATCGTCGCGCCGGCGAGGCTTTTCGGCCGCTCGCGGCGCGGCCGAAGCTGCGGCGCCGTTTCGGCCGTGGGGTCGAGAAGCCGGGTCATTCGCGAATCTCCTGGGTCACGGGGTTGATGCCTTTCGAGCCGAGGCCGGAGATGATCGCGGAGTACTTTCCCGCCGCACCTCCGGCGCGCACGATGTTCAGGCTGCCGGTGCGGAACTTCGGCGCGCGCGGCAGCAGGAGCTCCTCGGCGCTCATCTGCAGCTTGCCGGAGCGGCCTTCGACCACCTCGTCCATCGGTATCCAGAGCCGTTCGGCGAGCGCCGCCTTGAGCCGGGCTTTCGACCAGCCGGCCTCGTAGAAGACATTGGCGTGCTCGCCGGCGACGACCAGGAAGGCGCCAACGTCGTTCACTTGCCCGGGGTTGTACAGCGCGCGCAGGCAACCGGCGTAGCTCTTCAGCAGATCTTCCGGCCGGCGCGAGAGGTGATCGATCACCGGGATCACGCCGTCGCCGGGAAAGAGCGTCACGGTGGACGCCTGCGGCGGAAAGCCGCGCTCGACGGCGAACGACTCCCAGCGCGCATCGCTTTCGTCCTCGGCGAAGCAGAACGTGTACTTGCCCGGATTGCCGAACACCGCACGATCGATCTCGCCGGGACGGCCGCCGCCGACATTGCGCACCACGAGCTGCAGCGCGCGTCCGATGGAAGCGTTCGCGCGATTGCCCTGGCCGAGCGCGTTGCCCTTGGCGTTCATCCCGATGCGGCCGGCGAGGGGGCCGTTCACCATGATCACCGGGCCGACGGCGTTCGTCGTGGCGAGGATGCCGTGCAGTCCGAACGCCGGAAGCAGCGCGGCCTCGATCGCCGCCAGCACGACCGGCAGGTACTCGGGCCTGCAGCCCGCCATGACGGCGTTGATCGCCGCCTTCTCCACCGTGCATTCGGCAAAGTTCGGCGGGATGGCGCCGAGGACTTCGTCGGCGCGCCGCCGGGTGCCCTGCAGCATGGCGTAGACGCGTTCCTCGCTCGGCGGCACGACCGGCAAGCCGTCGCTCCAGCCCTGCTCGAAGCACCATTCCGCTTCGTCGGCTCCGGGCGGCAGCTCGAGCACCCGGGAACCGAACGTCGCCGCCCCGTAACGCACGGCGAGCTTCGCCGCCATGCCCGGCTCCTGGGTGCGCGAGCCGCAGCCCGGGCGGTTGGCCGGCAGCTCCGAGCCGAGATCGCCGATACCGGTGAAGGTTCGCCATTCATCGCGGTTCCAGCCGTAAACCCGCGCCACCTCGCGTCCCTCGCTAACGCGCAGCAGCGTCGGCACGATCTCGACGCCGGCTCGGAAAGAAAGCTCGAGGCCGTTCTCGTCGTCCTCGGTCGCGATCGCCGCCGAGTGCTCGGTAGCGAGCCGCCCGAGCACCGGAGCAATCAGCGCGCAAGTGGGGCAGTCGCCCTTTACCACCGCGACGAGACCGTCGGGAATCCGACTCATGGAGGCACTCTATCCGACCTCGAGGAGCGCCGCCGCATGCGCGGAAATGCTGGCCGCCGCCTGCTCGAGCGTGCGAACGACCGCCGCCAGCCGGGCGAGCGGCAGGTCGTCCGCGCGCGCGGCGGCGCTGAGCGAGGCGAACGGCTTGCCGGCGCTGTCGTGGATCGCTACCGCGAAAGTATTCACGCCCGGCACGATGTCGCTGAGGTGCACGCCGCAGCCGTGGGCCTGCGAGCGGCGCAGCATCCGGTCGACTGCCTTCACGCGCACCTCGCCCGCCGCCTTAACTCGCCGCAGGTTCTCGGCGACGATGTGCGCCGACTCCTCCGACGGCAGCGCGACGAGGATCGCCATGCCGCCCGCGGAAACCACCAGCGGTCGACGCAGGCCGACATCGTGCTCGAGCGCCTTGGCCGCCGCGCGACCTGAATTGGCGGCGCAAACGAAATCGCCGCCGCTTCTCAGGCAGAAGAAGGTGTACGCGTCGAGCGCGTCGGCCGCGGCGGCGAGCTCCCGCTGCGCCACGGCCTGGAAGGCGGCGTGGCCGGGAAGCGCCAGGGAAAGCTCGAACAGCAGCGGCCCCGGCACGTAGCGCCGGTCGCCGGAGCGCCGGCGCACGAGGCGCTCGCGCACGAAGCAGGCGAGGAGGCGGTGCGCAGTGCCTTTGTCGAGCTCGCAGCGGCGGGCGAGATCCGAGAGCCGCCAGCCGAGCGTGCCGCGCGCCGCCAGCTCGCGCAGCAGGCGCGCGCCGCGTTCGAGAGTCTGGGTGCCGGAGCGCAAGTTTCACATTGTAAAACTTCTGGCGGGGGCGCAGGATTGCCGCCGCGCAGCCGATGGGCGAACCTCCCGCTCTCCAAGGAGGAGCCATGAGATCGCTCGTCGCCGTCGTCCTCGCGCTGGCAGCCGCCGCTGCCGGGGCGCAAACCTATCCCGCGCCCGGCAAGCCGGTGCGCATCCTGGTCGGCTTCGCGCCGGGCGGCGGCACCGACATCCAGGCGCGCATCGTGCTGCCGAAGCTCGCCGAGGCGCTCGGCGCACCGGTCATCGTCGAGAACAAGCCGGGCGCCGGCACCGCGCTCGCCGCGTCGGAGGTGGCGCGCTCGGCGCCCGACGGCTACACCGTGCTCTACACCTTCAACGGCACCTTCGCGCAGCTGCCTTTCACGCAGCACGTCACCTACGATCCGTTCAAGGACTTCACGCCGATCTCGCTCGGCGCGCGCGGCTCGCAGCTTCTGGTTGTGCATAGCTCGGTGCCGGTCAAGAACATCGCGGAGCTCAAGGCTTACGGGCGCGCCAATCCGGGCAAGCTCAACATCGCGTCGTTCGGCACCGGAACGTCGTCGCACATCTTCGCCGAGCTGCTGATGCGGCAGGCCGGCATCGACATGGTGCATGTACCGTACAAGGGCGCGGGCGACGCCGCCAAGGACTTGCTCGCCGGGCGGGTGCAGCTCATGTTCGATGCGGCGACGACCGCGATCCAGAACATCAATACCGGAAAGCTGCGCGCGCTGGGCGTCGTCGCGCCCGAGCGCTCGAAATTTCTCCCCGACGTGCCAACGCTCACCGAGCAGGGCCTGAAAGGCATCGACCTGGTGGGCTGGCTCGGCTGGTACGGACCGGCTGGCATGCCGAAGGAGATCGTGCGCAAGATCAATGCGGCGCTCGTCAAGGCGCTCGCCAATCCGGAGGTGAAGGCGGGCATCGAGAAAGGCGCCTACGAGTCGATCTCCTCGACCCCGGAGGAGCTGGCGGCGATCACGCGCGAGTCCTACGAGCGCTGGGGCAAGATTATCCGCGACATCGGCATCAAGCAGCAATGAAGCTCGCGCCCGACGAGCGAGCCATGCTGGAGGGCGAGCGCGGGCCCGCCCGGCAGAAGGCGATGGACCTGCTCGTGCGCTACGGCGAGGCGCTCGGCGCCGAGCGGCTCGTCGGCACGAACAACGTCTGCGGCACCGTAGGCGCTTCGACGCCGTTCCTGCGCGACTACGGCGCGAAGCACGGCCTCGACGCCGTGTTCTCCGAGTTCAGCCTCGACGCCGGCGAGGTGGTGCCGATCCCGAAGATCGAGGTCTACAGCTCCCACCTCCAGCAGGGCCTCGACCCGGAGCACGCCGAGGCGCAGGGCATTCCGCCGGAGGTGGTGAAGGTCTATCGGCAGAGCGAGGCGTACGCCGCGCGCCTGGGTGTGCAGCCGCTCAACACCTGCGCGCCGTACACCGTGGGCAACGTGCCGACGCGCGGCGAGCACTGCGCCTGGATGGAGTCCTCCGCGGTCGTCTACATCAACTCGGTGCTCGGCGCGAAAACCAACGCCGAGGGCCGCGAGAGCGCCGGCGCCGCCATGCTCACCGGAAAGATCCCCTACTGGGGCTACCACATCGACGAGAACCGCCGTGGCACGCATCTCGTCGAGCTCGATATCGACGTGTCGTCGACCGCCGATTGGGGGCTGCTCGGCTACTACATCGGCGAAGTGGTGCAGGACAAGGTGCCTGTGGTGACCGGCATTCGCAGCCTGCCCAACCTGCCGCGCCTCAAGCATTTCGGCGCCGCGATCGCCTCCTCGGGCGGCGTGGAGATGTACCACCTGGTCGGCATCACGCCGGAGGCGGCGACGCTCGAAGCGGCTTTCGGCAAAGGCAAGATCAGGGAAAGGTTTCGCTACGGCGCCGCCGAACGCCGGCAGGCCTACGAGCAGGTGAACGCCACGGCGAAGGACTCGCCGGTCGACTTCGTGATGCTCGGCTGCCCGCACTACACCATCGAGCAGATCTGGGAGGCGTGCCGCCTGCTCGAGGGAAAGCGGGTGCACGAGAACACCAGCCTCTGGATCTTCACCCCGCGCGCGACGAAACAGCTCGCCGACCAGAACGGCTACACCAAGATCATCAGCGACGCCGGCGGCAAGCTCATGTCGGACACCTGCTCCGCGCTCGGCCGCGTCATGCCGAAAGGCACGCGCGTCGCGGCGGTGGATTCCGCCAAGCAGGCGCACTATCTGCCGGCCATCATGGGCGTGCAGTGCTGGTTCGGCAGCACCGCCGACTGTATCGACGCCGCAGTCACCGGGAAATGGAATGGAAGTCTTGAATAGAATCGTGTTGAAAGGACGCAAGGTGGTGGGCGGCGTCGCCGAGGGCGAGGCGCTCGTGACACGCGACCGCATCTCGGGCTGGGGCGGCATCGACCCGCGCAGCGGTACGATCATCGAGACGCGCCACGAGCTGCGCGGCCAGAGCTTCAAGGGGAAAGTGTTGGTCTTCCCCGGCGCCAAGGGCTCCTCGGGCTGGTCGAGCCAGTTCCATATCGCCCGCCTGGCCGGCGCCTCGCCGCTCGCCATGGTGTTCAACGAGATGACGACTAAGATCGCGCTCGGCGCTGTGGTCACGCACGCGCCGGCGGTAACCGACCTCGACCGCGATCCGCTGGAAGTCATCGCCACCGGCGATTGGGTGAAGGTGGACGGCGACCGCGGCATCGTCGAGGTGACCAAGAGGACCTGACATGGCTGGCGACCGCTACGAAAAAGAGATCCCGATCCGCACCGTGCGGCGCACCGCGGGTGCCAGCGCGTGGAAAGTGAAGGCGGACATTTGCGTCCTCGGCGCCGGCATCGCCGGTACGTCGGCGGCGCTCGAGGCGGCGGCGCTCGGCCGCAAGGTGGTGCTAATCGACGGCCTGCCGGCGCTCGGCGGGCAGGCGGTCAACTCGATTATCGGCACCTTCTGCGGGCTCTTCTCGAACGGCCCGAATCGCGTGCAGCTCACGCACGGCATCGCCGACGGCATTCTCAGGGACCTCGGCGCGAAGGGCGCGCTGCACCATAACGTCGGGCCGATGACCACCGTGGTCTACTACGACGAGGTGGCGCTCGCGCGCTGGGTGGAAGCCAAGGTGCTCGAGGCCGGCATCACCGTCGTCCTCGGCGCGCTGGTGCGCAACGTGGTGATGGAGGGTCGGCGCGTCGTCGAGCTGGAGCTCGCCACGCGCTACGGCGACATGCGGGTTTCCGCGCAGGGCTTCATCGACGCGAGCGGCGATGCGGCGCTGGCGTGGACCGCTGGGCTGCCGTGCCGCGAGGCCGAGGTGCCGCTCTACGGCACCCAGATGGTGGTGCTCGAAAACATCGACGAGGCGCACGTTCCCAAGCGCGACGCGTTCGACGCGCGCCTTGCCGCGAAGGCGGACCAGTACGGCCTGAAGCGAAAGCGCGGCGTCGTCTTCTACTCGCCCGGGCGCGGCACCGCGGTGATGAACCTGACGCACGTCGAGACGCCGCTCGAGCCGCTCGCCGCCTCGCGCAACGCGCTGCTGGGGAAAAACGAAGCCGACCAGGTCGTCGCCTTCATGCGCGCCGAGTACCCCGAGGTGTTCGCGAAAGCGCGCGTCAGGAGCTACGGCTTTCCCGGCATCCGCCAGACGCGCTGGATCGTCGGTGCGCACCAGCTCAAAGTCGACGAGGTGCGCGCCGGCGTGCGCTTCCCGGATGCCGTGGCGCGCACCGCCTGGCCGATCGAGCTGCACGACCGCGCCGAAGGCTACGTCTGGGAAACCTTCGGCGACGATCACCTGCACTACGTGCCGTTGCGCGCCATGACGCCGCCGGACTGCGACAATCTGGTCGCCGCCGGCCGGTGCATCGACGGCGACGCGGCGGCGCTCTCCAGCGTGCGGGTCATGGGCCCGTGCATCGCGATGGGCGCGGGCGCGGCGCACGCGCTCGACCTCGCCGGCGGCGGCAGCGTGCACCGCCTCGATCCCGCCGCCCTTCGCGAGCGGGTCAAGCACAACGTTCCGGAGGAGGAGACATGCAAGGCTTAATGAAGCGGATTCTGGTCGTCGCGGCCTGCCTGCTTTCGGCTTCGGCCGGCGCCCAGGACTTTCCCACCAAGACCGTCAGCATCATCGTGCCGAACCCGCCCGGCGGCTCGATCGACGTCGTGGCGCGCGTGTTCGCCGACGGGCTGCAGAAGCTGTGGGGTGGCAAGCCGGTCATCGTCGAGTACAAGCCGGGCGCCGGCACCATGGTCGGCATGGACTACGTGGCGAAA
>DASQYN010000175.1:0-5312 GCA_035639215.1 Burkholderiales bacterium | reverse complement strand
GCGGAAGAAGACGGCTGGATGGAGCGCACCGATTTCCCGCCCAAGGACTGCCACATCGACGAGCATGCCGCCGTCCTCGCCTCGGTGCGCCAGGTACTGGAGCGGGTGAGGCAAGGCGACGTCGCCGAAGGCCGGCGCCTCGCCGCGGCGCTGGCGGACTGGTTTCCGGGCCACGCCTTCCATCTAGACAGCGCGCTGGCCCACTGGATGGTGAAGCGCAGCTTCGGCGGCAAGCCAGTCGTGCTGCGCCGTAACCGGGGGTTCTAATGCCACGCATGATCACGCTGGGGGCCGCACAAACCGGCCCGGTCAACGAAGACGACTGGCGTCCCAACGTGCGCGGTGCGTGCGTCATGATCGAGGAGGCGGGGCGCCGCAAGGTCGACATCCTTGCCTTCTCCGAGCTCTTCCTCACGCCGTTCTTCCCCAACCGGCTCACCCGCGACTACGACAAGTTCTTCGTCACGCTCGACGAACCGGAGCTCCAGCCGATTTTCAAGACCGCGGTCGACAACCGCGTCGCGCTCGTCTTTCCTTTCGGCGAAAAGAACGGCCGCAGCTACCACAACTCGTGCCTCGTCACTGACAAGAGCGGCAGGCGCCTCGGCATCTACCGCAAGACGCACATCCCGGCGATCCTGCCCTCGAA
Organism: Burkholderiales bacterium; assembly: GCA_035639215.1. GTDB lineage: Bacteria > Pseudomonadota > Gammaproteobacteria > Burkholderiales > SG8-39 > SCGC-AG-212-J23. Next base: position 4,663 of record DASQYN010000175.1, on the reverse strand, counting down.
CCTGCCCGGCGGCACGGGGAGCTACGAGAAGTTCTATTTCTCGCCGGGCACCGAGTTTCCGGTCTTCGACCTTTGCGGCACGAAGATCGGCATCCAGATCTGCTACGACCGCAAATACCCGGAAGGCTCGCGGCTGCTCGCGCTGAAGGGCGCGGAGCTCCTCTTCATGCCGATCTGCGCCGCGACCTACGGTGAGACCAAGCTGCGCGGCAACACCTGGGACCTGCCGCTGCAGGCGCGCGCCTACGAGAATGGCGTCTACGTGGTGGCGGTGAACCGTTGCGGCATGGAGCAGGGCCGCAACCACATCGGCCGCAGCATGATCGTCGACCCGGTCGGCGCCGACATCGTCGCGGTCGCCTCCTCTGACACGCCCGAGCTTCTCGTGGCGACGGTCGACCTCGACAACGTCGCCACCGCGCAAACCAGCCTCCCCTGGTGGCGCGACCGCCGGCCGGAGCTCTACGCGCCGCTCTCCGCCGGCTGACTAGCGCGCCGCACGCAGGAGTTCCGGCGCGTGCCAGCGCACGGTCTGCCGGCCCCTCTTGAATACCGCGACGGGCCGCGAAATCTCCGCAATCGCCTGCTCGGGCGATTCGGCATCGAGGATGACGACGTCGGCCGGCTGGCCCGGGGCGAAGCCATAGTCCTTGAGGTTGAGGAGCTTCGCCGAACGTTCGGTCAGCATGTTGAAGCATTCGCGGAGCTGCGCCGGGCGATCGAGCTGGATCACGTTGGCATACAGGTTCGCCATGCGCACGAGCGAGCAGTCGCCGTAGGGGGTGGCCGGGTTGAGGATGTTGTTGGACGAGAGCGAGCAGTTCACCCCGTGCTCGACGAGGAAGTTCGCGTCGGCGACGCCTCGGCGCACGCTGTGCTCCTGGTCGCGGCCCATGAGAAAAAGATCGGTGGCGGGCAGCACCGTCACGGCGATGCCGGCATCCGCCAGCGAACGCGCGATCTTCGCCAGCTCGGCGGGCGGCAGCAGCGAAAGCTTGGCCATATGGCCGACCACGACGCGCCCGCCGCGCTTGTATTTCTCGGTGAGCTCGCGCACCTGGTGGATGTACATGCCCTCGGGCGTCGGGCCGACGTCCAGGTGCAGATCGATGTCGACATCGAACTCGCGCGCGAGCTCGAAGATGCGCCTGACCTGCGCCGCGCCGTCGCTGTCGTAGCGCGGCGCTCCGCCGACCACCGGCGCCCCGCGCCGCAGCGCCTCGACCAGCAGCTCGTCGGTCCCGGGATAGTTCGTCAGCCCTTCCTGCGGGAAGACGCACATCTGCACGTCGATCGCCCACTTGTAGTCGGCGATGACGGCGGCGACCCCTTCGAACCCGCGCATGCCCATCCCCGGGTCCACCTCCACCTGCGTGCGCATGCGCGTCGTGCCGTGCAGGATGCACTGCTCGAGCGTGCGCGCCGCGCGCGTGTGCACGTCCTCGACCGTCATGCTCTTTTTGAGCGGTGCTACGCCGACTATCGGGCTCAGCGTCTTGCGCTCCTGCGGTGCGCACCGGTCGATGATGCGCGACTTGTCGAGGTGGATATGCGTCTCGATGAGCCCCGGACAGGCGAGGCGGCCTTTCGCGTCGAAGCTCGGCCCGTCGGCCTTGAGCCGCGGCTCTAGGGCGACGATGCGCCCTTGGTCGATCCCGATGTCGCCCGGCGCGCTGTCCGGGCCGCGGCCTGCGAGGCGAGCGTTACGAATGATGAGATCCATCTTTCTCCCTCGTGCTATTTCGCCGGCTTGCCGCCAGGCCACACCGGGTTCTGCGCGAGCTGCGGCCAGCCGATCGGCGCGCGGCACTGGCGCTCCGCCTCCTCCGGCGGCTTGGCGCTGTCCCAGTGCGCCGCCACGTAGCGCTGGCCGGTGATCTGCGCAGCGGCGTCGGAGCACAGCCACACGATCGGGGGCGCCATGACGTCCGGCTGGACCAGCTCCTCGCGCTTCAGGCCCGATTCGGCGGGCACCATCGGCGTATTCGCCGGGCCGCCCGGCACGACCACGTTGACGGTGACGCCGCTTTCACGGAATTCCGCCGCATGGCCTGCCGACATCGCCTCGAGCCCGGCCTTCGCCGGGCCGTAGGGATGGAAACCGCCGCGCAGCATGGTGAACAGGCTGGTCGTCACGTTGACGATGCGTCCCCAGCGCTGCCCGCGCAGATGGCCGATCGCCGCGCGCGTCATGTTCCACGCGCCGGAGAGGTTGACCGCCATGAAGCGCTGCCACATCGCCGGCGTGATCTCTTCGATGCCGACCAGGCGGGTCATGTGGTCCATGCGGACCGCGCCCATGCCCACCGCGCCGTTGTTGACGAGAATGTGCAGCCCGCCCAGCTTCTCGACCGTCTCGTTCACGGCGCGCTCGCACGCCGCGTAATCCGCGATGTCGGCGACCACCGGCAGCACCCCGTCGGCGCGTGGCGCCTGCTTCACGTCGAGCGCCGCCACCCGCGCCCCCTCGGCTCGCAGCGCGCGCACCAGCACCTGCCCGATTCCGCCGGCCGCGCCGGTCACGATCGCAACCTTGCCGTCGAGTCTCATTGGATCTCCGTCTCCGCAAGCTTAGCGCGCGAATCTTTGCGTCGCGACACTTGGGAGCCGGACACGCCCGAGCTTCTATGGCGACGGACGACCTCGACAACGTCGCTACCGCGCAGACGAGCCTCCCGTGGTACGCGACCGCCGGCCGGAGCTGTACTCGCCTCTCTTTAGTCACCTGACCATTTGGAAGTCGCGTTGTCGGCACAGGCATTGTCGGGCTCTGCGTCGTGGCATCTCGTGAAGCGCGGCACCCAGGTCACGGTCAATCGACCGCGAGGGACCGGGGCTAGGCGCACCCCTGCTGCAGTTCCTCACTGGACCTGTTCACAATTACTTCGTCTGCCAGAGCGTCGTGGAGGCGGGGGATCTATGGCCGATGGAGCAGCTGCCCCACGGCGTGGGCCGCATCCGGATGTACTACCGCGAAATGCTGGGCGTTGAGGACGACCGCGTGATTGCCGGCTTTCTATCTTGTTTCGCGGCCAGGCAGGTGAAAGGGCATTGGGACTGCCCCTGTGGAAGTGGTCGGCGCCTACGGGACTGCCACCTCAAAATGGTGTTGGACCTGAGGACGAGGATCAGCGCGGTCGATGCACAGAACTCCCTCCGCAATCTGGCCCCGCTGGGGAAATCGGGCTGAATGTCCCAGCCATGCCGCAATCGGTCCTAAGCCACGATGGAGGCGGCGGGAGCCGAACCCGCCCCGCGTCGACAAAACCCTAGCTCCGCCGCTTGCCGCGACCGACAGCATTCCGGCCATCAATTAGTGTGGCGCAACGCCGCCGACAGTGGCTTTAAGTCGCGAGCGGTGCCGAGCTCCTGCGTCGCACGCTCAAGCGCTCCGACCGCATCCGGCTTTAGGGAGCGAGCGGCATTGGGCCGAAACTTCGCGAGTACTGCCTCGGCGCCTGGAGCGCGCGTGTGGTTGCCGAATACATCGTCGATGCGCACGATTTCTTTTGCTCCGCGTTTCGTCTCGCAGACGAGTTCGGCTTCGAAGCGCTCCGGGAACCGCGCGCCCGAGAGTGGCTCCCACGAAATCCGTCGCGCGAGGTTGCGCACGGCGTCGCTCGCCGTTGTTTCGAACGTCGCGAGGTCGACCTTTCCCTCGACGAGCTGTGCGGCAACGGTGATCGGGAGGCTCCAGCGTGCGGCGTGGCCGTTGGCGGGGGATTGCTTAGTTGCCCACGGCTCGCAGATCACTGCGGCTTCGCCTTGCGGCACGCGGCAGAGGATGCGCTCGACGTCGTCGGCGTGCACGCCGCGCTCGGCGAGCTTGGCGGCTGCCTCGATGAAGGGGTGCAGGTAATGGCAGCAGGGATAGAACTTGTACGCCGCCTTCGGCAGGTGCCATTCGCGGCCGAGGTCGGCGATGAAGTCGCGGAATCGAGCGGCGGCGCCTTCGTTGTTCGAGAACTGGCGGAAGAGGCCATGCTTGCCGTCGAGCGAGGTCTCGGGGCCGGTCATTCCGGCGCGGGCGAAGTTGGCTGCAATCACGCCGCCGTGCGCGGCCCAGCCTGGGTGCAGCGACTTGACCGACGAGCCGTTGGTGAGGAACTCCATGACGCCGGAGGCTTGGCTGAGGGCGATGCCGATCGCGGCGACGGTGCGGTCTTCGTCGAGGCCCATGAGCTCGGCGGCGAGCAGCGCGGACACCAGCGTGCCGGTGACCGAGGTGCTCATGAATCCCTTCGCGTGGAATCCGTTCGGCGCCGCCAAGCCGAAGCGGATCAGCACTTCCCAGCCCCGCGCGTAGGCGCCGAGCAGCGCCGCGCCGCTTGCGTTCTGCGCTTCCGCCACGGCGAGCGCCGCGGCGGCGAGCACGGCGCTGCCGTGGGCGATGGAGGCGGTGTGCGTGTCGTCGAATTCCAGGCTGTGGATAAGGCCGCCGTTGATCATTGCGGCATCCGCCGCGCTCGCCCCGGTTGCTTGCCCGAACACCGTGGCGGGGCCGCCTTTCGCGACGTCGGCGGCGTAGGCGCGATAGGCGGCGCCGATCGGCGAACCGGCCGATGCGAGTCCCACGCCGATGGCGTCCAGAAAATGCAGCCGCGCCGCGGTCGCGACGTCTTCGGGTAAGGACTTCGGAGAAGCGGCACGCAGTGCGCGCACT
>DASQYN010000174.1:0-7400 GCA_035639215.1 Burkholderiales bacterium | reverse complement strand
AGCACGAACCTGCTGGTCGTCCCGGCGGCGCTGCCCGCGCGCTCGGTGAAAGAGCTGGTGGCGATGGCGAAGGCGAAGCCCGGCTCGCTCAACTACTCCTCGGCCGGCGTGGGCACGACGCAGCATCTCGCCGGCGAGCTCTTCAAGCTGCGCACCGGCACGCAGATCGTCCACGTGCCCTACAAAGGCAGCTCGCCCTCGATGACGGCGCTGCTCGCCGGCGACGTGCAGCTCTCCTTCATCAACCCGGTGGCCGCCGGCCCGCACATCAAGGGCGGCAAGCTGCGCGCCCTCGCCGTCGCCGGCGCGAAGCGCACCGCGCTCTTCCCCGACGTGCCGACGATGAAGGAAGCGGGCTTCCCGGGCGTCGAGGTGGCGCTCTGGTACGGGCTGCTCGCGCCGAAGCAGACGCCGCGCGACATCGTGCAGAAGCTGGCCGCCGCCGTCGAAAAGGCGAGCCACGACCCGGACATTCTCAAGCGCCTGGCGGCCGACGGCGCCGAGCCGGTCGGCAACTCACCGGAGGAGTTCGACCGGCAGCTGCGCGAGGACATCGCCAAGTACGGCGAGGTGGTTCGCGTCTCAGGCGCGAAAGCCAACTGATTTCGCGTGCATGTCGCCCGACAGGACGACCTCGCGGCCACGACCGCCGGCTACCCGCATGAGGAGCGATTTCGCGACGTCGGCCGCGGCAACGGAGCGGTAATTCTTCGGGATCAGCGGCCCGAGGAGGCGGCTGACGGCAAGCGCAATCCCTTCTCCGCGGCGAACGGGCTGCCCCAGGCTTTCGCGATCGCCGGCGAGCATCGAGGGACGGGCGATGACCAGCCTTTCGAAGGGCAGCGCGGTTAGCGCGTCTTCCAGCTCGCCCTTGACGCGGCTATAGAAAATTCTCGACTTCGCGTTCGCGCCCATCGCGCTGACGAGGCCGCAGCGCCGTGCGCCGGCGGCGAGAGCGGCCTTCGCTACGGCGAGGTTCGCGTCGAAGTCCACCGCGCGGAACGCTTCCTGGCTGCCCGCGACCTTGATCGTGGTGCCGAGCGCAAGGTAGACCTCGTCCAGGTGGAGCAGCGAGGGGAGCGCCCGGAAGTCGACCACGTGCGACGTGACCTTTGGCGGCGCTTCCAGCTTGCGGCGGCCGAGGACGTGAATGGCCAAGACCGAGGGGTCCGCGACCAGGCCTCGCAGGATTTCTCTTCCGACAAGACCCGTGGCACCAGCAAGCGCGACGGTTCTGGCCATGTCCGAATTACGACCCTGACCCCGAATCGGGACGCTGCGAGAAGGTTCGCTCGAAGATGTGCTCGGCGATACGGTTCTTCAGGATCTCGATCGAGCCGCCGGCAATCATCCAGCCGCGGCAGCGGCGCAGGCAGTACTCGACGAGCGCTTCCTGGCTGTAGCCGGTGCCGCCCATCACCTGCAGTGCCTCGTTCGCGACGTCGAAGCCGGCCTGGTTGCAATAGGCCTTGGCGATCGCCGTCTCCTCGGGCGAGGGAAAGCCGCGGTCGGCGTTCGCCGCGGCGCGATAGAGCAGGAGCTGCGCCGCGTCGAGCTTGATCTTCATCTCGGCGAACTTCCATTGCAGGCCCTGGAACTCGCAGAGCAGCCGCCCGAACTGCCGGCGCTGCATCGCCCAGGCGCGCGCCGCCTCGTACGCATAGCGTCCGAGGGCGAGCGAGCGCGCGGCGTTGCCGATCCTCTCGACGTTGAAGCCGGCGATCTGCTTCTTGAACCCGCCTTCACCGAGCAGCACGCGCTCGTCGGGCACGAACACGTCCGTGAAATGCAACTGCGTCCACTCCTCGCCCGACATGAAATGCGATTGGCGACCGGCTTGCACGCCCTGGGAATTTCTTTCCAAAAGGACGGAACCGATGCCGCCAACGCCCGGCGCGAAGCGCACGTAGACGAGGAAGACTTCGGCGTAGGCGGAGTGCGTGGTGAAGATCTTGGAGCCGTTGATGCGGAAGCCGCCGTGCACCCGCTGCGCGCTGGTCTTGAGATCGGTGACGGCGGAGCCCGCGTCGGGTTCGGTCATTCCCACGGCGATGACCGCCTCGCCGCTCAGCAGGCGAGTGAGGAAGGTTTTCTTGTGAGAAGCAGAACCATATTGCGCGAGCACGCGGATCGGGCCGAAGTTGCCCGCCTGCACGACGTCGGCGCTCCTCGGGCAGGCCGAAGCGACCGCCTCGATGGCGAGCACCGCGTCGAGCAGCGTGCCGCCCTGCCCGCCGTCCGCCTCGGCAATGGTGATGCCGAGCAGCCCCTGCGCCGCCATGCGCTTCGCGACGTCCCACGGATAGCCCGGCGCGTGCGCCCGCTCGAGGGCCTGCGGCGCGAGCTCCTTCCGCGCGAAACGAAGCACCGAGTCGCGGAACTGCGCCTGCTCTGCGTCGAGATGGAAATCCATCGCTTTACTCCTTGAGCACGAGGCGCGCGTCGACGGCGACGACGCCTTCGCGCTTCACGATCAGCGGATTGATCTCCGCTTCCGCGACCGGCCGGCCTTCCACCAAAGCCAGTCGGGAGAAAGCGGAAACGGCGCGCGCCAGCGCGGCGAGATCGCCTTTCGGAAGATTGCGATAGCCGCGGATCGTCGCCAGGCCTTTCACGTCTTCGATCATGGCGAGCGCTTCGGCCTCGCTCACCGGAGCGCAGGCGAGGGCGAAGTCGCGGTAGAGCTCGGCGAGGGTGCCCCCGGCCCCGACCAGCAGCAGCGGGCCGACCACCGGATCGTCGCGGTAGCCGACGATCGCCTCGGCGAGCCCGCGCTCCATGCGCTGCACGAGATAACGCTCCTGCCCCATGCGCCGCGCGTGGGAGCGCAGTTCCATGCCGCTCTGGACATCGAGCACCACGCCGCCCGCTTCGGTCTTGTGCTCTAGGTCGAGCCGCTTCAGCGCCACCGGGTAGGCAATCGGGTGCTCGAACTGCGGCGCCTCGACCACCGCCTGCTGCGCGACCGGAATACCGAGCGAGGCAACCAGGCCGAACGGGTCCTTCTTTAGTTCCACTGAAGGAAGGATCGGCGCAGTGCGAGGCGTCCGCCAGGCGAAGTACGCGGCGAAGGCGTCGGCGCACGCTTCGGGCGTGCGGAAGGCCGGCACGCCCTTGCCGGCGAGCAGCGCAAGCGAGCGCTCGGCATGCGGCGTGAGGAACGCGACAAGCGGCTTCTTCGCCGCGTCCGCCTTCAGGATCGGCGCCACGGCGAGCTCGGGATGAAATTGCGCCGAGGAGCCGACGGCGGCGAGCACTGCGTCGCATTCCGGCGAGCCGAGCAGGCGCTCGAGCATCTGCCCATAGCTCTGCGCCGTCGCCGTCATCGTCAGGTCGTTCATCGAGGCGAGCTCGATGCCGTGCAGCCCGAGCCGATCGACCACGGCGGCGGCGCCGCCGCCGGTGGTCGTCACTACCGCGACTTTCGGAAGCCTTTTCAACCTGACGGGCTCGCGCCCGGCGACGAGGGGTGGAATTTCCACGAGCGTCTCCAGCATGTCGACGCGCAGGATGCCGCAGTCGCGGAAGAAGGCATCGAGCGCGCGATCGCTGCCGGCCAGAGCGCCGGTGTGGGAGCGGGCGAGCGCCTCGCCGAGCGCCGAGCGGCCCAGCTTGTAGGCGACGACCGGCTTGCCGGCCGCATGCGCCTTTCGCGCCGCGCGTGCCAGGCGGTCCGCGTCGCGCACGGTTTCGAGGAACAGGGCGATCACGTTCGTCTCGCCGTCGTCGGCCAGCAGCTCCACCAGTTCGCCGACGCCGAGATCGGCTTCGTTGCCGACCGAGACGAGCTTGGCATAGCCGAGACCGCGCGCTGCGCCGCGGGAGAGCAGCGTGCCGAGCATGGTGCCGCTTTGCGAGACGAGGCTCGTGCCGCCCGCCGGCGGCGCGTCCATCTCGAGCACCGCGTTCACGGTGAGGGCAAGGCCGCCGCGCAGGTCGACCACGCCCATGCTGTTCGGCCCGAGCAGCCGGACGCCGAGGCGTTGCGCCCGCTCGACCAGTTCCTTCTGTCGCTGCAAGCCCTGCGGCCCGGCGTCGGCGAAGCCGTTGCTGTAGATGCTCGCTACGCGAACGCCCTTGCGCGCGCAGTCCTCGAGCGCCGCCTCGACCTCCTCGACCATGATGAAGGCGTGGTCGATCTCGCCGGGTGCGTCGGCGAGCCGCGCGTAAGCACGCTCGCCGAGCACCTCGGTGCGCCCGGCATTGACGGGAACGATGCGGCCGCGATAGCCGTGCTTTCCCAGGTAGCGCTGCGGGCGCGCGGTGTTCTTGTTCGCGTCGCCCGAGGCGCCGACGAGGGCCACCGCGCGGGGCGCGAAAAGCGCCTGCGCGAGGCCTACCGCGTCGCCCACAACTTCTTCAGCAGCGCTTGCGCAGGCGCATCGCCGAGGACGGGTGAAGCGAGCTCCAGGAACTTGTCCTCGAGCTCCGCGTCGCTGAGCGGCGCGTCGGGATCGCCCTTGCGCGTCGGCTGCAGCCATTCCTCGCGGCGGCCGTGCGCTTCGATCGCCACCCGCGCCGCGCGCTGGCGCGGGAAGGTGGCATCGAGCAACGGGTCCAGGGAGACGGACATCTTTCCCATCAAGGCTCTCGTTCCGGGATCCGTCAGCCGGGGCGATTCGAAAGCGGCGAGGCGCACGCTGCCATGGGTGAGCGCCGTGGCGACGACATACTTGAGTGAGAAGCGCGCTTCGGCCGGCGTTCGCGGGTCTTCGTAATGCGCCACCTCGACGCCCGCCCGATACGTTGCCACGTCGACCCGATCGATCTCTTTCGCCTGCAATCCCATCTTTGCCTTGAGCGCGAGCGCGCCGTCGATCGCAGCGAAGGTGTGGCCGCAGCACGCGTGGTTCTTGAAGGTCATGCGTGTGATGTGGAAGTCGCGGCCGAGGGTGGCGAGCGCCTTTTCCCAGTCCGGGCCTTCGCCCATGGCGCGCCCGAAGCCCGCCTCGCCCTCCATGACGTCGAGCGAGCCGATCACGCCTTCGCGCGCCGCGAGCGCCGCGGTGACGCCCGCCTCGGCCGCATGGCCGGCATGCAGCGGCTTGGACATCGAGTCCATGCGGAAGGCCTGCTGCAGGCCGGCGGCGAACGTCGCCACCGTGGCCAGCGCATGGGCGAACCTTTTCCGGTCCAGTTTCAGCACCTCCGCTGCCGCGGCGCAGGCGCCGAAGCAGCCGATCGTGCCGGTGTTGTGCCAGAAGCGGTAATGCGCGCGCCCCATCGCCGCGCCGATGCGGGTCGAGATCTCGTAGCCCACGACGATCGCCCTTAGCGGGTTTTCCGGCTTCAGGGAAAGCGCTGCGGCGATGGTGGGCGCGCCCGGATGGTAGATGCCGTCGCGAAAGATGTCGTCGACCTCCACGGTGTGCGCAGCGCTGCCGTTGACGAGAGCGAGCGCGCGCGGGTAGCCGCGCTCGAACTCCTCCGCGAACGCCTTCTTCAGGAGGGTCGCCGGCGCCACGACCGAGCCGGGAAGGAGCGCCGCGTGCCAGTCGATGAGGGCGCGGCGCGCATGGTGCAGCACCTCGGCCGGGATCGGCTGCGCCCGCCACTCCTCCGCCCACGCGGCGCAGCGCTCGACGACGTGCATCGCGCTAGTCCTTCTGCGAGTTCCGCATGGGCCGAATGTACCTTAGGCTCGGGTCGAGTACGCATCGGCCCAGCCGGTGAGCCAGGCGCGTGCGGAGGCGGGATCGGCAAGACGCCAGCGTGCGGCGGTGGCGCCGTCGCCCACCTTGACCGAATGGCCGCCGAAGCGGTTCACCACCTGGAAGCCGTCCTCGTCGGTGAGGTCGTCGCCGAGGAACACCGGCAGCCGCCCCTTGAATGGCAGCTCAACCATGAATTCCTCGATGGCCATGCCCTTGTGCGCGCCGACCGGCTTCACCTCCCAGACCATCTTCCCCGCCTGCACTTCCACTTCGCCGGGGAGCAGGGTCGCCGCGGCGAGCGCCTTGGCGTGCGCCGGCTCGCGCAGCTCGGGCGCGAGGCGGTAGTGCACGGCGACGCTTGCCCCCTTGTCCTCGAAGACGAGGCCCGGATGGGCGCGAGCGAAATCGCGCAGCATTGCAGCGATCGGCCGCAGGCGCGCGGCGTCGAAGCGATGGCGGCGCCGGCGCCCGGCGCCGTCGCGGCGCTCGAAACCGTGCTGCCCGGCCGCGGGCAGCTTGAGCGGCGCGAACAGCTCGTCGATCATCGCCAGCGTCCGCCCGCTGATGAGCGCGACCGCGCCGCCCGCCGCGCCGTGCAGCCGCTCGAGCAGGCGGTAGTCGGCCTGGTCGCTGCGCACCGCCTCCGGCGTTTCGGCGATCTCGAGCAGCGTTCCGTCGATGTCGAGGAAGAACGCCCAGTCGCGCGCGTAGGAGGGCGCGCTAGGCGACATCGGCCGTCGGACGCGCGGCCCGGCCGCGCGCAAGCACCCTCCTGCGATGGCGCATGCGCGCCGCATCGATCAGCATGCGCCCGGCCCAGCGATAGACGGTGAACTCCTGCACCAGGTTGCGCATGCTCCTCATGCGCACGCGCTGCTCCTCGGGCGACATGGTGAGCGCGAGGTGCAGCGCCGCCGCGGTCTGCTCGAAGTCGTAGGGGTTGACGATCAGCGCCTCGGCGAGCTCGCGCGCCGCGCCGGTGAACTGCGAAAGGATCAGCGCGCCCTGCTCGTCGTCGCGCGCCGCGACATACTCCTTCGCCACCAGGTTCATGCCGTCGTGCAGGCTCGAGACGAGGCACACCTCGCAGGCGCGGTAGAGCTCGTAGACTTGCGCCGCGTCGTGGTGCTCGATCTTCAGCACGATCGGCTGATAGCCGGCCCTGCCGAAGCGCTCGTTGATGCGCGCGGCGAGCTCGCGCACGCGGGCGTCCAGGCTCTGGTACTCGGCGATCGAACTGCGCGAGGGCGCGGCGACCTGGATGAAGGAGAACTGGCCGATCCAGCGCGGCTCGAGCTCGAGCAGCCGCTCGATCGCGGCGAAGCGCTCGAGGATGCCTTTCGTGTAGTCGAGACGGTCCACGCCGATGCCGAGCTTCACCTGTTCTTGCACACCCAGCTTCTCCCTCACCCGCCGCCGGCATTCGGCCACCGGCGCCTGCACCTGCAGCGCCGCGGGCGGCCACTCGATCGAGATCGGATAGCGCCGCACCTCGGTCGTGTCGCCGCCGTAGGAGATCGAGAAGGTCTCGCGGTCGACGCGCGCCTCGAGGAAGCGGTCGACCGTGTCGAAGAAGTTGTTGCAATGGAACTGCGTATGGAAGCCGAGGATCGACGAGCCGAGCAGGCCGTCGAGCACCTCCTCGCGCCAGGGCAGGATGCCGAACGCCTCGGGGTTCGGCCACGGGATGTGCCAGAAGGCGACGATCGTGGCCTTGGGCAGTTGCTCACGGATCAGCCGGGGGAG
>DASQYN010000173.1:0-3293 GCA_035639215.1 Burkholderiales bacterium | reverse complement strand
CGCGAGGCGCACGAAATCGGCGTCGACCACGACCGGCTCGGCGGGCAGGTTGAGCGTCAAGTGGTGCCGCGCCGCCTCGATCGCCGGCCGGCTGGTCTCGACCGCGCTCAGCACCACGGAGGCGAGCTCGACCGGCTCGCGGCGCATCTCGATCTTGCCGCGCGTGATGCGCGAGACGTCCATCAGGTCGTCGACCAGGCGCACCAGGTGGTCGACCTGCCGCTCCATGATCGCGCGCGCCTGCTCGGCCGGCTCGCTCGCCGGGTCGACCATGCGCAGCAGCTGCAGGCCGTTGCGGATCGGCGCGAGCGGGTTGCGCAGCTCGTGGGCGAGCATGGCGAGGAAGTTGTCCTTCTGCCGGCTCGCTTCGGCGAGCGCCCTTTCCGCGCGCTTGCGCTCGGTGATGTCGCGCGCCACCTTCGAGGCGCCGACGATGCGCCCGGCGGCGTCGCGGATCGGCGAGACGGTGAGCGAGATGTCGAGGCTGCGCCCGTCCTTGGCGACGCGCAGCGTCTCGAAATGGTCGAGGCGCTCGCCGCGCCGCAGGCGCGCGAGGATGTCGCGCTCTTCCTCGTGCCGCTCGGGCGGAATGATGAGCAGGATCGACCGGCCGACCGCCTCGGCCGCGCTCCAGCCGAAGATGCGCTCGGCGCCGCCGTTCCACGATTCGATGACGCCGTCGAGCGACTTGCTCACCATCGCGTCGTCGGAGGACTCGACGATCGCGGCGAGCCGCGCCTGCAGCTCGTCGCGCCGCTTCCGGTCGCTGATGTCGCGGAAGTACACGGCCACGCCGCCGGTCTTCACCGGCGAGGCGCTGATCTCGAACCAGTGCCCATAGTGCTCGTAGAAGTACTCCATGCGCTCGGGCTCACGCGTGCGCATCACGCGCTGGTACATCCGGTCGACCGGGTTGCCGGCCGCGTGCGGGAAGGCTTCGTGCCAGGTCTTGCCGAGCACCTCGGCGCGGCTGCGCCGCGTGAGGCGCTCGGCCGCGCCGTTCATGTGCGTCATGCGCCAGCTCGCGTCGTAGGCGACGAAGCCCTCGAACAGCCCTTCCAGGTAGTCGCTGGACTGCGTGTCGAGCTCGCGCATGCGGCTCTCGGCGGTGACGTCGCGGGTCACGCAGCGCGTATTGATAAATTTGCCGTCCCGGAAATTCACGCTCGAGGTGACGCGCACCTCGCGCACGGAGCCGTCCTTGCAGCGCAGGCGCGCCGGATGGTCGTGCACGGTTTCGCCGGCGGCGAGGCGGCGCAGGATGTCGTCGATCGCTTCGCGGTCGGCGTGGAACTCGCGGATCGGGCGGCCGACGTATTCTTCGGCGTCATAGCCGAGCAGGTCGAGCTCGGCCTTGTTCGCGCGCAGGATCGTGCCGTCCGGTCCGACCCAGTGCAGGGGGATCGCGGCGTTATCGAAGAAATCGGCGAGCTCGCGCTCGTCGTGCAAGCCTGCTCCTGGGTTCTTGGAGGAGCGCCGATTCTAGACCGCGACGGCGCGCCGGTTCTATCCGAAGTCGCGGATTCTGTAGGGAAAATCCCGACGCTAGAGCAGCACTTCGACCTCCGCCGCGCCTTCGCGGGCGACCAGGTTCACGGCGACGCTCGAGTCGTGCCTGCGCATCATCAGGTCGACGCGCGCCTCGCCGACCGACAGACGCTTGATCGAGAGCCAGTCGAGGAAATGCGGCAGGCGCGGGCGGCGCATCACCACGCGCGAGCCGGCGCAATCGATCTCCACGCCGAGGCAGGCCTGCAGCAGGGCGAAAGGCGAGACCGCGGCCCACGCCTGCGGCGCGCACGCCACCGGATAGAGCGTCGGCGCCTTGCCGTGCTTTCGCTCGAAGCCGCAGAAGAGCTCCGGCAGGCGCCGCAAGTGCATGTGCGAGGCCGCCTCGAAGAGCGCGGTGGTGAGCGCGAGCGCTCCCTGCGAGTGACCGTATCGCGCGAGGCCGAGGCCGATGAGCGCGTTGTCGTGCGGCCAGACCGAGCCGTTGTGGTAGGAGGCGGGGTTGTATCGGCGCTCGCGCGCGGAGAGCGTGCGGATGCCCCAGCCAGTGAAGAAATCGGCCTCGAAGAGCCCCTGCGCTACGCGCCCGGCTCGCTCGGGCGCGGCGATGCCGGTAAAGAGAAGCTGCCCGGCATTGGAGGAGCGGACCTCGCACGGCGCCTTGCGGCCGTCCAGGGCGAGCGCGTAGGTGCCGAGCTCCTCGCACCAGAAGGCCTGCTCGAAGCGGCGGCGCAGCGCCTCGGCCTTCACCACCAGCTCCGCCGAGCGCGCCGGGTCGTGCATGTCCGCGGCGAGCTGCGCGCCGAGGCGCAGCGCCAGATACACGTAGCCCTGCACTTCGCAGAGCGCGATCGGCGGTTCCGCGAGGCGCCCGTCAGCGTGGAACACCGCGTCGTCGGAGTCCTTCCAGCCCTGGTTGGCGAGGCCGCTCGATTTGCGCCTGCCGTACTCGACGAAGCCGTCGTCGTCGCGGTCGCCGTACCGGTCGATCCATTCGAGGGCCGCCTTCACCGCCGGCCAGATCGCCTCCAGGGTCTCTCGGTCGCGGCTGCGCTGCCAGTACTGGCCGGCGAGCATGATGAAGAGCGGCGTCGAGTCGATCGAGCCGTAATAGCGGCGGAAGGGCACCTCGCCCAGGCGGGCGAGCTCGGACTCGCGCAGCTCGTGCAGGATCTTGCCCGGCTCGGCGTCGGCGCCGTCGTCGCGCTCGTGCGCCTGGTGGGCGGCGAGGAAGCGCAGCACGCCGCGCGCCACCGCCGGCTCGAGCCAGAGCATCTGCATCGCCGTGACGATGCCGTCGCGGCCGAACACCGTGGAGAACCACGGCACGCCCGCGTACGGATAAGCCCCGTACGGCGTGTCGGTCTCCAGCATCTCCAGGTCGGCGCGCGAGCGCTCGAGCACGCCGTTGAAGAGCGGGTTCGAGCTCTCGACCAGCGGCGCCGCCGCGCGCGTCGCGGCGAGCGTGCGCCGCGCGGCGCGGCGGGTGACGAAGAAGCGCCGCTCGGCGGGCGGCGCCGCCGAGCCCTCGACGCATTGCACGCTCATCGATATCGGCCGGCGCTCCCGGGCGGCGAGCGTCAGGTCGAACTGCGCCAGCGCCTCGGTGAGCCGCGCCGGCTGCGGGCCGAACGAGAGGCGCGCGCTGCGCGCGAGGCCGTCGAGCGACTCGTAAAAGAAGCCGACCTCCGCCGCGCCGAGCAGGCGCGCGGCGACCGTGCCGCGCCGCATCCGGCGATGGCCGCGGATCTCGAAGAGATCCGCGAAGTCGGCGCCGAACTCGA
>DASQYN010000172.1:0-2261 GCA_035639215.1 Burkholderiales bacterium | reverse complement strand
GGAAAAGAATCTTGGTGGGGAAAATGCAGATGCGGCACGTCGGCCGGGCCCGCGAAGCGGGCGAGACGCAGGGCTTCATGAAGGTGCTGGTCGACGCGGACACGAAGCTCCTGCTCGGCGCCGCGATTCTCGGGCTGAACGGCGACGAGGTCGTGCACTCGCTTCTCGACATGATGTACGCCAAGCGGCCGTACACCACGATCACGCACGCCGTGCACATCCATCCGACGGTGAGCGAGCTCCTGCCCACCCTGCTCGGCGATCTGAAACCGCTAGAGACCTAGGTAACGGTGCAGCACCTCGGGGTTGCGGCGGATCTCCTCGGCCGGGCCCTCGTGGACAAGATGGCCGTTGTTGAGCATGTAGACGCGCTGCGCGAGCTGAAGCGTCGCGGCGATGTTCTGCTCTACCAGCACGATGGTCTGGCCGGCCGCGGCGAGTTGCCGGCACGCCTCGACCAGGTAGCGCACGATCGAGGGCGCGAGGCCTTCGAACGGCTCGTCGAGCAGCACGATCTTCGGGTCGCGGATCAGCGCGCGGGCGATGGCGAGCATCTGCTGCTCGCCGCCCGAGAGATCGGTGCCGCGGCTCGCGCGGCGTTCCCTGAGGCGCGGGAACATCTCGTAGATGCGCCCGAGCGGCCATTTCTTCTGCGCGGTGAGGCCGGCGAGCAACAGGTTTTCCTCGACGTTCAGGCTGCCGAAGATGCGCCGGTCCTCGTGCACGAGCTGCATGCCGGCGCGCGCGATAGCGTGGCTCTTGCGCCCGGCGATGTCGGCGCCGTCCAGGCGCACCGAGCCGGCGCGCGGCGTCACCACCCCCATCAAGCTCTTCAGCGTCGTGCTCTTGCCCGCGCCGTTGCGACCGAGCAGCGCCACCACCTCGTGGCGCTCGACCCGCAGCGAGACGTCGAAGAGGATGTGCGAGTCGCCGTAATAGCTGTTCAGCTTCTCGACCTCGAGGAGGCTCATGCCCTCGCTTCCGTTTCGACCGCTTCCTTGACGCCGCCGAGGTACGCCTCCTGCACCGCGGGATTGGCCTTGACCTCGTCGGTAGTGCCCTCGGCGAGGATCCGCCCCTGGTGCAGCACCGTGATGCGCTCCGCGAGCTCGAACAGCGAATCCATGTCGTGGTCGATGATGATCATGGTGCGGCCGCGCGCGATCGACTTCAGCAGGCCGACGGTCTCGACGCGCTCGCTCGGGCTCATGCCGGCGAGCGGCTCGTCGAGGAGAAGCAGGCTCGGCGAGGAGGCGAGGGCGAGCCCGATTTCCAGCCGGCGCGTCTCGCCGTAGGCGAGCTCGGCGACCGGCGTGTCGCGCCGCAGGCTCAAGCCGACGAGGTGCAGGGTATGCGCCACCTGCTCCTGGAGCCCCGGGAAGCTCGGCAGGCTGCGCAGCAGGTCGAGGCGGAACTTGCCGCGCAGCTCGGCGAGCGCGGAGATGGTGATGTTCTCGCGCACCGTCAGCCGGTTGAAGAGCTGGTTGATCTGGTAGCTCTTGGTGAGCCCGAGCTGGCAGACGTCGGTGACGCTCATGCCGGTGATGTCGCGGCCTTCGAAGCGGATCGTGCCCGAGCTCGGCGGCACCTCGCAGGTCAGCATCTTGAAGAGCGTCGACTTGCCGGCGCCGTTCGGACCGATGATGCCGCGCAGCTCGCCGGCGTTGACGCTGAAGTCGATGTCGGCGTTGGCGACCACCCCGCCGTAGTGCTTGGAAAGTCCCTTTGCCTCCAGGATCGGGCCGCGGAAGGACGACGAGGCGGCGTGATGGCTCGCCGGCATCGCCGCCACCTCGCGCGCGTGCGCGGGCGCGCCCGCCGCGGACACCTCGGCTTCCTTTCGCGCCCTGGCGCGGCCGCGCCTCGCCAGGCGCACGAGGTCGCGCAGGCCGCCGATGAGGCCCTGGCGCAGGAAGCAGACGAGGATCACGAAGATCAGGCCGAGCACCAGCTTCCACGTCGCGCCGAGCTCGAGCGTGCCCTGGAGGAAGTCCTGCAGGAACAGCCAGACGCCGGCGCCGACCAGCGGCCCGAACAACGTGCCGCGGCCGCCGATGGCCGTCTGCATGACGAGCTGCCCCGAGGTCTCGAAGGTGAAGGCATCGGGGGGCATGAAGGCCTGCAGCACGCCCAATAGCCCGCCAGCGAAACCCGCATAGGCCGCGGCGATCACGAACGCGGTCAGCTTGTAGGCATGCACATTGTGACCGACGGCCGCGGCCCGCAATGAATTGTCGCGGACTGCGCTGAAAACCACGCCT
>DASQYN010000171.1:0-4728 GCA_035639215.1 Burkholderiales bacterium | reverse complement strand
GATGTAGCGGCCGGCCGCCTCGGCGGCGCGCCATCCGGTGAGGCGCTGCGCCGCCGCGTTGAGGAAGCGCACCCGGCCCGCCGCGTCGGTGGCGATCACGCCGTCGCCGACGCTCGCCAGCGTCACCTGCAGCCACTCGCGCTGCTCGGTCGCCTCGCCCTCGGCCTCGGCGCGGCGCGCCTCGATCTGGTCGAGCGTGCGCGCCACCCAGACGATGAGCGCGGAGAGCGTGACGATCATGAGCAGGGTGAACAGCGCCATGCCGAACGCCTCGCCGAAGATGCCCTCGCGCTCGGCAAAGAGACGCATCCAGCCCACGGCGAGCGGCACCACGAACGCCGCCGGCAGCAGCCAGCGGGTGACCACCGCGCCGGTGCGCTCGCCGCCCAGCGTGACGAGGACCCAGGGGCTCGGACGCGCGGTGGCGAGCGCGATCGCCGCGAGCATGGTGGCGACGGCCGCCGGCGCGGAGAAGCCGAGCAGCGGCGCGGCGATGTCGAAGCGCAGCACGCGCAGGCTCAGGCCGAGCAGCGCGAAGAACGCGACCGCGCCGATCACGCCGGCGGCGACGCTGTTCGCGCACAGGCCGAACAGCTTTGGCGCGCGCTCCAGCGGCGTGGCGATCGCCAGCAGCAGCAGGGTGAGGCAGGCGGCGATCGACATGCGCGCCGGCATCTCGCCGACGCTGTACGGCGCGAGCCACTGGAACGCCATGCCGAGCGGCAGGCCGAGCAGGCTCTCCAGCACGGTGAAAAGGGCGATCGCCCCGGCCGCCGCGGCGGCCGCCCAGGCGCTGCGAGGGCGCGCGTCGCGCGCGGCGAAGAAGCTCGCCGCGAGCAGCACGAACGCGAGCGCCGCGGAGGGCGGCATCGGCGCGAAGTCGGCGCCGAGGTCGCGCAGCACCGGCACGTCGATCGCCCAGCCCCACAGCGCCATGGCGCCGAGTAGCGCGACGAGGCCATAAGCCGTCCGCGCGATACGGGCCAGCCGGGAAACGAGCGGGGAAGGCGCCATGCGAGGAGGAAAGCCTAGCTTCCCCGCAGGCCCGTGCCTATCGTCCGAATTTCTAGCTTGCGGTCGTTGCTTCTCGACGGCTTTGCCGGAGCGTGTCGCGGCGCGGCCTTAGCCTGTCGGGAACTCCCGACGACGCGGTGGCCGGAGGCGGCGCGTTTCGCGACTTGATCTTCGAGACGAAGAAGCGCGCCATCTCCACCGGCGAGCCGAACTGCGACTTGATGAACCAGGTCGCCGCGGCCATGGCGATGCTCGAGACGGTGCTCGCCTTGGCCGCCTTCTTCGTGCTCGGATCGAGATGCGTGTCGCGGTGGCGCAGCCGCACGCCGCCGGCGATGACGAAGCCGACCAGCGCCGCGGCGCCGAGCGCCCACGGCGAGGTGAGCGCGCGAACGCTCTGGCGGCCGGTCGCCTTGAACGCCGCCTCGACGCGCTGCCGGCGCTCGGCGATGCGCGTCTCGACCTCGTAGATCTCCTCGTCAGGCGGAATCATGCCGTTCCTGTCGTGGGAGGAATCATGTGAGCTTCTGCGGCGGCTCGGGGGAATCGCCGCGCAGCTGGCGCAGCAGCGCGGTGAAGGGCAGCTCCCGCGCGAGCTTCAGCGTGAACCAGCCGAGCACCGCGGCGGCGACGAGGTTGACGATCGCCGCGACGGCGAGCGCTATCGGCCACGACGCGCCGCGGCCCCAGGCGAACATGATGAACGCGGAGACGAGGCCCATCCAGGAAGTGACGATCAGGACCGCGGCGACCAGCACCGCGCCGAGGATCCAGGCGAGGCGGATCGCCGCCCGCCTCGCGTCGAGCACCGTGAGCAGCGCATAGTCGGCGACGAGCTGCCGCGTCTCGCCGACGAGGCGCGCCAACACATCGCCCAGCCCCGGGGCCGTCCTGCGTGGTGCCTCCACGAGAGGCTAGTCCCGGCTGCGCATCAGGATGCTGAGCAGGTAGCCGGCCGCCGCGGCCATGCCGATCGCCTGCAGCGGGTTGTCGCGCACGTACTCGCGCGCCGTCTCGAGCCAGTCCTGGGGCATCTGCATCCATTCCTCGCCCTTCTCGCCGAAGCGCTCGGCGTAGGCGGAAGCGGTGCTCGCCGCGCGGTCGACCGCCTGGTGCGCGGTCTGGCTCAGGCGATCGACGGTTTGCTGCGTGCTGCGGGTGCTGCTCTGCTCGGTGGCCATGGCTCTGTCCTCGGTGCGTGATTCGGAATGAAATCGCCCAACCGAAAGCAACCTCTATGCCGCGTCGCGCTCCTCGTACTCCTCGGGATTTTCCCGGCGCCCCGGACTTTCCTCCTTGTAGGCGGCGAGCCGGTTGTAGAGCGTCTTCAGGCTGATGCCCAGCATGTCGGCGGCCTTGCGCTTGGAGCCGCATTCGGCGAGCGTCGCTTCGATCAGGCGGCGGCTCACTTCCTCGAGCGTCGTGCCGACGCGCACCGAAAGCAGCGGCGCGGACTCGCGGCTGGTCACCGTCGCCGGCGCGAGGTTGGCGTCGATCACCTCGTCGGCGAGGATGAAGGCGCGCTGCGCGTAGTTCTTCAGCTCGCGCACGTTGCCGGGCCAGGCGTGGCCGTAGAGCGCCGCGATGGTCGCCGGGGCGAAGCTCTTCGAGGCGCTCTCCTGGCGGTTCAGCACGTCGAGGAAGTGCTGCGCGAGCAGCTCGATGTCGGTGCCGCGGTCGCGCAGCGGCGGCATGGCGATCGGGAAGACGTTCAGGCGATGGTACAGGTCCTCGCGCAGCTTGCCGTCGGCCACCGCCTGCTCCGGGTTGCGGTTGGTCGCGGCGATGAGGCGCACGTCGGCGGCGATCGCGGTCGTCGTGCCGACGCGCTGGAAGCTGCCGGTCTCGAGCACGCGCAGCAGCTTCACCTGCAGCTCCTGCGGCATCTCGGTGATCTCGTCGAGAAACAACGACCCGCCGTGCGCGCGCTCGAAGTAGCCCTTGTGTTGGCGGTCGGCGCCGGTGAAGCTGCCTTTCTCGTGGCCGAACAGCTCGCTCTCGATCAGGTTGGGCGAGACGGCGCCGCAGTTGAGCGGCAGGAATGGCGCGCGCTTGCGCCGGCTCATCTCGTGGATGGTCTGCGCCGCGAGCTCTTTGCCCGTGCCGCTCTCGCCGATCAGCATTACGGTCGCGGAGGTCGGCGCGACGCGCCCGATCTGGTCGTAGAGCTTCTGCATCGGCGGCGAGGAGCCGAGCAGGTGGCCGTAGCGGCCGAGCTTGCGCAGCTCCTCGCGCAGCTCGCCGATCTCGGCGCGCAGCTCGCCGGTGCGCGGCACGCGGCGCAGGATCGCACGCAGCCGCTCGACGTCGACGGGCTTCACCAAGTAGTCGCTCGCGCCCAGGCGCAGCGCCTGGACCGCGCTCTCCACGCTCGCGTGGCCTGTGATCAGGATGACCTCGGTGGATTCGCGCGATTCGAGGTCCTTGACGAGCTCGATGCCCTGTCCGTCGGGCAGCTGCAGGTCGGTGAGCAGCACGTCGGGCTGAAGGCGCGACATGTGGATGCGCGCCGCTCGCAGGCAGTCGGCCTGCGCGACGCTGAAGCCTTCGCCCTTGGCGAGCTCGGAAAGCCACTCGAGCGCTTCGGGGTCGTCATCGACAAGCAAGAGATGGGGCACTTATGCACTCCGTTGTAGCTTTTGCAGGGGTTGGCAGCGAAGGGAACGCAACTTGCGTACCAGCTTCGGGATGCTCATGCGGGAAGCACCGCAGCCTTTTCGCTCAGGCACTTGCAAAGTCGGAGTGCGCGCGGGGAGGAAAGTTTCGCCATGCGAGGCCGCTTCCGCGTCGCCTCGAGGCGACGACTAGGGCGCGCCGCGCCACGGGCACGGCCCGTGCAACGAGCGGCTGTCCCGCCGGGCGCGGCGGCGCACCCTTCCTCTCCTCCCCACCGCGGCCGCGCCCGGCCGGGCTTTCCTGTGATCAGGCGAGCGAGCGGCGCATCGCCGCCGTGATCGATTGCTCCTGCGCGGCTGCGTAGCCGGCCCACGGATCGTTCTTGAGCGACGCCAGGCGCTTCGGCACTGTGAGCACGGTGAAGCGCGCGCGCAGGTCGTCGTCGCCGAGCTCGTCCCAATCCAAGGGCGTCGAGACACCGGCGCCGGCGCGCGCGCGAGCGGAGAACGCCGCCACCGCGCTCGCCGTCTCCGAGTTGCGCAGGTAGTCGACGAAGACCTTCCCGGCGCGCCCGGACTTGGCGATGCGCGCGGTGAAGAAGTGCGGCTCCGCCCTCACCAGGAATTCTGCGATGAGGCGGGAAAACTCCTTCACCTCGGCCCAGTCGAGCCGACGCGCGATCGGCACGACGACGTGCAGGCCCTTGCCGCCGGTGGTCTTCAGGAAGCATCTCAGCCCCAGGCCTTCGACGACGGCGCGCGTCATCTCGGTAGCGCGGCGCAGCTCGCGCCACGGCAGATCCTCGCCCGGGTCGAGGTCGAGCGTGATGCGATCGGGATGGCCGAGGTCCGGGATGGTCGCGCCCCAGGTGTGGATCTCGATGGCGCCGTTCTGCACGGTGCTGAGCAGGCCGCGCTGCGAATCGACGTAGATGTAATAGCCCTTGCTCGAGCGCAGGCGCTTGAAGGTCTTGATCTCGCCGGGGCTCGCGCCCATGCCGAGGTGCCGCTGGTAGAAGCATTCGCCGCCCACGCCGTCCGGACAGCGCACGAGCGTCAGCGGCCGGCCCGCCACCTGCGGCAGCAGCCGCTCGCCGAC
>DASQYN010000170.1:0-5657 GCA_035639215.1 Burkholderiales bacterium | reverse complement strand
GTGTTCCAGTGGCCCGGCATGGGGCTGCTCTTCATCCAAGCGGTGGGGTTCGCCGACGTGCCGGTGATGGCCGCGTACCTCTGCCTGATCGGGCTCTTTTTCGTCCTCATCAACCTCGCGGTCGATCTGCTCTACTATGCGGTCGATCCGCGCCTGCGCCTGCAAACAGGATGAACGAGGACATGACGACGCCCGTCGAACGCATCCGCCGCTACCAGGCCGAGCTCCAGGCGCTGCGGCGCGACCTGCACGCGCATCCCGAGCTCGCCTTCGAGGAGAACCGAACCAGCGGCCTGGTCGCCGAGAAGCTCGCCGGCTGGGGCATCGAGGTGCATCGCGGCCTCGCGAAGACCGGCGTCGTCGGCGTGATTCGCGGCAAGCAGGCGACCGGCAGAGCCGTCGGGCTGCGCGCTGACATGGATTGCCTGCCCGTCCAAGAAGCGAACAGCTTCGCCCACAAGTCGAAGAATGCCGGTCGCATGCACGCCTGCGGGCACGACGGGCACACCACCATGCTGCTCGGCGCCGCGCGCTACCTCGCCGAGACGCGCGCCTTCGAGGGCACGGCCTACGTCATCTTCCAGCCCGCCGAGGAAGGCGGCGGCGGCGGCCAGGTGATGGTGCGGGAAGGGCTCTTCGAGCGCTTCCCGGCGAACGAGATCTACGCCCTGCACAACTGGCCGGGGCTGCCGCCGGGCAAGATGGCGGTGCGCGCCGGGCCGGTCATGGCGGCCACCGACGAAGTGCAGATCACGGTGCGCGGGCGCGGCGGCCACGGCGCGATGCCGCACCTCGCCGTCGATCCTGTGGTGGCGGCCGCGCACATCATCTCGGCGCTGCAGACCGTGGCGAGCCGCAACGTCAACCCGATCGACTCCGTGGTGGTGAGCGTCTGCTCGATGCAGACGAGCCAGGTCGGCGCCTTCAACATCATCCCCGAGCGCGTGACGCTCATCGGCACGGTGCGCACGTTCCGGCCGCAGACGCGCGATCTCGCCGAGCGCCGGGTGAAGGAGATCGCCATCAAGATCGCCGAGGGCTTCGGCGCCGCCGCCGACATCACCTATAGCCGCGGCTACCCGGCGACCGTGAACAGCGCGAGAGAAGCCGAGTTCGCGGCGCGCGTCGGCCGGCGGGTCTTCGGCGAGGAAAACGTCGTCACCGAGCACGAGCCGACGATGGGCGGCGAGGACTTCTCCTACATGCTGCTCGAGCGCCCGGGCGCCTACGTCTTCCTCGGCCAGGGCGGCCTCGAGCACGGCTGCATGCTGCACAACCCCGCGTACGACTTCAACGACGAGGTGATCCCGCTCGGCGCGGGCTACCTCGCCGCGCTGGTGGAGGAAGCGTTACCCTTGAAGTAGCCCCGTCTTTTCCTGGAGGAGGAGGAGATCATGCTTCGCACGCTGGTATTTCTGGCCGCCCTCGCCTCGGCGGTTTCGGCCGAGGCAGTGACGCTGCACTGGGCCGCGCAGAACGACATCCTGACGCTCGACCCGCACTCGCAGAACCATGCGACGACGCACGCCATCATCCAGTACGACTACGAGGGACTCACCCGCTACAGCAAGAACTACGAGATCGAGCCCTGCCTAGCGGTGAGTTGGGATCAGCTCTCCGACACGCACTGGCGCTTCCACCTCAGGCAGGGCGTAAAGTTCCACGACGGCTCGCCTTTCAGCGCCGACGACGTGGTGTTCTCCTTCAACCGCATCCGCGAGCCGCAGGGCACGAACCAGATCTACGTCTCGGGCGTGCAGGAAGTGAAGAAGATCGACGAGTACACGGTCGACTTCCTGCTCGACGGGCCGAACCCGATCCTGCTGAGGAACATCGTCGACTTCCGCATCATGAGCAAAATCTGGTCGGACAAGAACCGCTCGCAGCACATCCAGGACTACGCGAAGAAGGAGGAGACCTACGCCTCGCGCAACACCAACGGCACCGGCCCCTACATCATCAAGAGCTGGGAGCCGGACAAGCGCATCGTCTTCACGGCCAACAAGGACTGGTGGGGCAAGCTCGACGGCAACGTTAACGACGTCATCTACACGCCGATCAAGTCCGATGCCACGCGCGTCTCGGCGCTGCTCTCGGGCGAGGTCGACCTCGTCACCGACCTGCCGACGCAGGACGTCGAGCGCCTGCGCCGCGAGCCGAACCTGAAGATCCTCGACGGCCACGAGGTGCGCACCATCTTTATCGCGATGGACCAGCACAACGACGAGCTCAAGTATTCGAGCGTCAAGGGCAAGAATCCGTTCAAGGACCTGCGCGTGCGGCAGGCGCTCAACCTCGCTGTGGACCGCGAGGCGATCAAGCGGGTGACGATGCGCGGGCTGTCCATCCCGGCGGGCATCATGATCGCCCCCGGCGTGCACGGCTACTCGAAGGACATCGACATCGTGCCGAAGCACGACGTCGCTGCGGCGAAGAAGCTGCTCGCCGATGCCGGCTATCCGAACGGCTTCGACTTCACGCTCGACTGCCCGATCGCCCGCTATGTGAACGACGAGAAGATCTGCCAGGCGCTGGTCGGCATGTGGGCGCGCGCCGGCCTCAACGTGAAGCTGAACGCCATGGCGTTCTCCAACTTCATCCCGAAGATCCTCACCTTCGATACCAGCGCCTACATGCTCGGCTGGGGCGTGCCGACCTTCGACGGCCTGTACACGCTGCAGTCGCTCGTGCACACCAAGACCAAGGGCGCCGACGGCAGCTTCAACCTCGGGCGCATCAGCGACCCGGAGCTCGACAAGCTAATCGACGCCCTCAAGGTCACCACCGACGTCAAGAAGCGCGACGCGCTGCTTCGCGAAGGGCTGGTGAGGACGCGCGACCAGGCGTACTACGTGCCGCTGCATCACCAGGCGCGGCCCTGGGCGATGAAGAAGAACGTGACCATCTCCTACAGCCTGGACGACCGGCCGCAGGCCCGCTTCGCGACGGTCATCGAACGCTGACGTGTTGAGCGCCGCCAAGCTCTGGGAGAGCGACCTCGCCTGGAGCTTCCGGCGCTCGCCGGTCACCGTCCTCGCCGCGCTGGTCACGCTGCTTTGCGTCGGCGCCGCTCTGGCGGCGCCGTGGCTCTCGCCGCAGAACCCCTTCGACGTCGGCGCGCTCGACCTGAACGACGCGTTCCTGCCCCCGGCGTGGCAGGACAAGGGGCTCGCGCACTATCCGCTCGGCACCGACAACCAGGGGCGCGACATCCTCTCCACGATCCTCTACGGCGCGCGTATCTCGCTCGGCGTCGGCCTCGCCTCGGTGCTGCTTTCATTGCTCGTCGGCGTCACCGCGGGTCTCGTCGCGGGCTATTTCGGCGGGCGCCTGGATGCCTTCATCATGCGCCTCGCCGACGTGCAGCTTTCCTTTCCGGCGATCCTGATCGCGCTGCTGATCGACGGCGTGGCGCGCGCCTTCCTCGCCCCGGAGCGGCAGGACGCGATCGCCATCCCGGTGCTTGTGCTCTCGATCGGCTTCGCCGGCTGGGTGCAGTACGCGCGCACGGTGCGCGGCTCGACGATGGTCGAGCGCCAGAAGGAGTATGTACAGGCGGCGCGCGTCATCGGCCGCCGACCGGTCGCGATCATGCTCTCGCACGTGCTGCCGAACGTGCTCGGGCCGGTGCTCGTCATCGCCACGATCCATATCGCCACGGCGATCATCACCGAGGCGACGCTCTCCTTCCTCGGGGTCGGCGTGCCGCCGACCCGTCCCTCGCTCGGCACGCTGATCCGCGTCGGCAACGAGTTCCTCTACTCGGGCGAGTGGTGGATCACGCTCTTTCCCGGCGTCGCCCTGGTCGTGCTCGTCCTGGCGGTCAATCTGGTCGGCGACTGGCTGCGCGACGCGCTCAATCCCAAGCTGCGCTGAGTTTCCTCGATCCATGCTCGAGGTGGCCAACCTGACGGTGCAGTTCCCCACCCGTCGCGGCACCTGGACCGCGGTCGATGGCGTGTCGTTCTCGATCGCGCCCGGCGAGGTGCTGGGCGTGGTGGGCGAGTCCGGCGCCGGAAAGTCGGTCACCGGCCTCGCCATCATCGGCCTGCTCGAGCCCCCGGGGCGCATCGCCGCCGGGGAAGTGCGCCTCGAGGGCCAGCGCATCGACAATCTGCCACACGAGGCGCTGCGCCGCCTGCGCGGCCGCAAGATCGGCGTCGTCTTCCAGGACCCGCTCACCTCGCTCAACCCGCTCTTCTCGGTCGGCGCGCAACTGGAAGAGACGATCCTCACCCATCTGCCGATCGGCCGGCCGGCCGCCCGGGAAAAGGCCTTGTCGCTATTGAGGGAAGTCGGCATCCCGGCCCCCGAGGCGCGCTACGAGAGCTATCCGCACCAGTTCTCCGGCGGCATGCGCCAGCGCGTGGTCATCGCGCTCGCGCTCGCCGCCGGGCCGCGCCTCATCATCGCCGACGAGCCGACCACCGCGCTCGACGTTTCGATCCAAGCGCAGATCATCGCGCTGCTCAAGCGCCTTGCGCGCGAGCACGGCGCGTCGGTAATGCTCATCACTCACGACATGGGCGTGATCGCCGAGACGGCGCAGCGCGTCGCGGTGATGTATGCCGGCCGGATCGTCGAGGTCGGCCCGGTCGACGCGGTGATCCATGCGCCGCAGCACCCGTACACCGCGGGCCTGATGGGCTCGATTCCGAAGATCGGCGTGCGCCAGCGCCTGGTGCAGATTGACGGCGCGATGCCGCGGCCAAGCGCCATTCCGGCGGGCTGCGCCTTCCATCCGCGCTGCCCGCGCCGCCTGGCGCGCTGCGCCGCCGAACGCCCTGCGCTCGTCGCCGCCGGGCGCAGCGTTGCCGCGTGCTGGCTGCATGCCGCTGCTCACGGTTGACCGCGTAAGCCGCGATTTCGACGTCTCGGCGCCCTGGCTCGAGCGCGCGCTCGGGCGCGAACCGCGCCGGGTGCTGCGCGCCGTGGACCGGGTGAGCTTCGCGATCGAGGCCGGCGAGACGCTCGCCCTCGTCGGCGAATCGGGCTGCGGCAAGTCGACGCTCGCGCGCTTGATCGTCGGCCTGCATGCGCCCAGCGAAGGCCGGGTCGCGTTCCGCGGCCGGCGGCTGCAGATGATCTTCCAGGACCCCTACGCGAGCCTCAATCCGCGCTGGCGCGTGCGCGACATCGTCGCCGAGCCGATCCGCGTCCTCGGCACCGCACAGCGCGTCGACGAGCTGCTCGCCCAGGTGGGCCTCGCCCCCGACGACGCGGAAAAGTATCCGCATGAATTCTCCGGCGGCCAGCGCCAGCGCATCTCCATCGCGCGCGCGCTCGCCGGCGAGCCGGACTTCCTGGTGTGCGACGAGCCGACCTCGGCGCTCGACGTCTCGGTGCAGGCGCAGATCCTGAACCTGATGAGCGACCTCCAGGCGCGGCTGCGCCTCACCTACCTCTTCATCTCGCATAACCTCGCGGTGGTCTCGCAGGTCGCCGACCGCGTCGGCGTGATGTACCTCGGGCGCATCGTCGAGCTCGCGCCGGCGCGCGAGATCTTCCAGCGGCCGCGCCATCCGTACACGCGCATGCTTCTCGACGCCGTTCCCGACCTGTCGATGAGCGGCCGGCCGCGCACGCCGGTCGCCGGCGAAGTGCCCAATCCTCTGGCGCCGCCTTCGGGCTGCGCCTTTCATCCGCGCTGCCCACAC
>DASQYN010000169.1:0-3567 GCA_035639215.1 Burkholderiales bacterium | reverse complement strand
AGAGGAGTTGGAGATAAGCTTCGATGGGGTCCATGGCAGGGGCAATGATGCATGCCCCTGCCTGTCGGGAAATTACCCACCCGGCGCAAGAAACTGCTCCGACCGGCCTATGCGCTGCTAGACTTTTCGGCCCGTTCCTTTGGAGGAGGAGCCCCATGGCCTCGGTTGCCACGCCGTCCGCTCGCAGCAAGCCGCAAGTCGCCATCATGAACGCGGTGCACGATCTGCCGGTGCTCGTCGCCCGCGATCTCGGATTCTTCAGGGAGGAAGGCCTCGACCTCGAGTTCGTCACGACGCCCGGCATGGCGCAGTCGACCACCAGCCATTTCGTGAAGTTCGATTCGGTGTTCGACCGGCCGCTCGACTCGGTCTACAACAGCGGCGGCATCGACCAGTACCGGATGTGCGAGTGGGGCATCATGAAGCGCGCGGTGGAGGCGAACGCGCAGAAGCTGCGCGGCCGCAAGATCGTCGCGCTCGGCGCCTCGATGTCGAAGTTCGCGATCGTGGTGCATCCCGACTCGAAGATCTACGAGCCGGAGATGCTGAAGGGCAAGGAGATCGCGGTGACACCGAACAACGGCTCGGACTTCACCACGCTCAAGATGATGGAAGGCTTCCTCGAGCCCGGGCACCTCAAGCGCACCAATGCCGGCTCGATGCTGAAGCGTTTGGAAGCGGTGCGCGACAAGAAGCTCGCCGCGGCGAGCCTGATGGAGCCCTGGATCAGCGTCGCGCAGAAGTGGGGCATGCGCATCCTCATCGAGTCGCATTCGACGCGCGCCGAGGCGGCGGGCGACGACATGGACGGCGACACGCTGCGCAAGATGTTCCGCGCCCAGGCGCGCGCCGTGGAAGTGCTCGACAAGGATCCGCGCCCGTTCGTCCACTACCTGGCGCGCGAGACCGGCGGGCTGCTCAAGCCCGAGGAGCTGCAGACCTGGCGGCTGCTGCACGGCGCGCCGCAGCCCTACACGCGCGAGCGCTGGGACGACACCTATCGCTGGACCGTGAAGTGGACCATGACCGTGCCGGGCGCGACCTACGACAACACCGTCGACAACCGGGCCTGGTCCTGAAGGAGAGCGCCATGAAGACCGTCAAAGCATCGATGATGAACGCGATCCACGACCTGCCGCTGCTGGTCGCCCGAGACGAAGGCTTTTTCCGCGACCAGGGCCTCGACGTCGAGATCATCAAGACGCCGGGCTCGGGCCAGCGCGATTCGGACCACCAGGCGCTGCGCGCCAACATCTTCCAGCGCACCATGGAGGCGCTCTACGAGCAGGGGGCCTGCGACCAGTTCCGCATGTGCGAGTGGGGCATCATGAAGCGCGCCGTCGAGTCGAAGAGCGCCGGCCACCGACCGGCGAAGATCGTCGCGCTCGGCTCGGCAATGTCGACCTTCGCCCTGGTCGCCGATCCGAAATCGGGCATCTACGAGCCCGAGCAGCTCAAGGGGAAGCCGATCGGCGTGAGCCCGTTCAACGGCTCGCACTTCACGACGCTCAAGCTGCTCGAGGGGTTCCTGAAGCGCGAGCAGATCCAGACCACCTTCGCCGGCACGATGCGCGAGAGGATCGAGGCGCTGAAGCGCGGCGAGGTGGCGGCGGTGAGCCTGATGGAGCCCTGGATCAGCGTCGCCGAGAAGCAGGGTCTGCGCGTGGTCATGGAGTCGCACTCGACGCGCAGCGAGGCCGCGGGCGACGAGCTCGACGGCCCGACGCTGCGCAAGATGTTCGAGGCGGAGGCCGAGGCGGCGCGCGCGATCGACAAGCACCCGGCGAAGTACGCGCACTACCTCGTCGAGGAAGCCGGCGGCATGCTCGAGCCGAACGACCTCAAGCTCTCGCGCATCCTCAACGCGCCGCCCGAGCCCTATACGCGCGAGCGTTTCCAGCACACCTACGAGTGGACGCGCGACTGGGGGCTCGTGCCGCCCGGCGCGACCTACGAGAGCACCGTCGACAACCGCGCCTGGTCCTGAATAAATGGGGTCTGACCCCATTTTCGTCCCCACCTTCAGGCTGACCCACGAGGCCAGCCTGAAGATGCTGCAGGCCGGCGTAGCGAAGGCGAACGAGCTCGGCTGCAAGGTGAGCCTCGCGGTGGTCGACCAGAGCTGCCAGCTGGTCGGCTTCCTGATGATGGACGGCGCGCGCTACTTCTCGCGCCGCACGACCATCAACAAGGCGATCACCTCGGCCTCGCAAAAGCTGCCGACCGGCTACGCGCCGAAGGAGCAGGAGCTCTCGATGACCGTCCGCATGGGCGAGTTCACCAACATCGAGGGCGGCTTCCCGATCACCGTGCAGGGACAGGTGATCGGCGCCGTCGCCGCCGGCGGCGCGAAGATCGAGCAGGACGTCATCGTCGCGCAGGCGGCGCTCGCCGCGCTCGGCCTGCCGAAGTAATGGCGACGAAGCTGGAGAGGCCGCTGCGGCGCGAAGTGAGCATCGGCGGCCGGCCCTTCGTGGTCACGCTCTCGCCCGAGGGCGTGAAGCTCGTTGGCAAGGGCCGCCGCAGGGGCCTCGAGCTCAGCTGGCAGGACCTGGTCTCCGGCGAAGCCGCCCTCGCGACCGCGCTGCGCGCCTCGATCACGGGCGACGTGCAGCTCGAGCCGTCGAAGAACAACGTTGCGCAGCGGCCGCTCAGAACAGCGCCGGAATCCAGCGCTTCACGCGCGCGCAGTACTGAACGTAAGGCTCGCCGAAGCGCGCGGTGAGCCGCTTTTCGTCCTTGCGCACGCGATAGTCGAAGAACACCACGTTGGCGAGCGCGATCAGCGCGCCGAGCTCCGAGCGCAGCGTGAGCGCGAGGCCGACGAGGAATATCAGGTGGCCGAGGTACATCGGGTTGCGCGTGTAGGCGTAAGGACCGCCGGTCACCAGCCGCTCGGGCATGGTCTTCATTCCCGGCCCGCCGCCGCCGAACCGCAGGCGATAGCGACCGACCAGTTTGTACTGCAGGTAGCCCCATAGCATCACCGGCAAGAACCAGGGCTGAAAGCGCAACGCGCCATCGTTCAGAAAAAACTCCCAGGCGAGCACCACCGCGGGGATGAGGACGAAGGTGCGAAGCGAGCTGCCCGGTGTGCGCATGACGATTCGAGTCTTAGCGTACGATGTTACCGAGGTCTTCGAGGAGCGCGGATGGCAAAGGCGGAGCTTCGGCAGCGGCTGGCGGCGATCCTCGCCGCCGACGCGGTCGGCTATTCGCGGCTCATGGCGCGCGACGAGCGCGCCACCGTCGGCGCGCTCGACGCGGCGCGCCGAATCTTTCGCTCCGAGATCGACTCGCGCGGCGGTCGCGTCATCGATACGGCCGGCGACTCGGTACTCGCGCTGTTCGAGACGGCAAGCGGCGCGCTCGCCGCGGCGGTAGCCATCCAGCAGACGCTCGGCGCCGCCTCGCAGGCCGTGCCGGAAGAGCGGCGCATGCGCTTTCGCATCGGCATCCACCTCGGCGACGTGATGGAGAAGCGCGACCGTACCGTCTACGGCGACGGCGTGAACATCGCGGCACGGCTGCAGGCGCTCGCCGAGCCCGGCGGCATCACGGTCTCGG
>DASQYN010000168.1:0-8765 GCA_035639215.1 Burkholderiales bacterium | reverse complement strand
GGCCTCGAGTACCGGGTACACCCGATCGACATCGGCGCCGGCGACCAGTTCAAGCGCGAGTTCCTCGCCGTCTCGCCGAACAACAAGATCCCGGCGATGGTCGACTCGCAGGGTCCGGGCGGCAAGCCCTTCGCCCTCGCGGAGTCGGGCGCGATGCTCTTCTATCTCGCCTCGAAGACCGGAAGATTTCTGCCGAAAGACATCCGCAAGCGCTGGCAGGTGATGCAGTGGGTGATGACGCAGATGGGCCACGTCGGCCCGATGCTCGGGCAGGCGCACCACTTCCTGCAATACGCGCCGCAGAAGATCGAGTACGCGATGAACCGCTACAGGAACGAGGCGAATCGCCTCTACGGGGTCCTCGACAAGCAGTTGACCACCAGCGAGTGGCTGGCGTGCGACGAGTACACGATCGCCGACATGGCGACCATGCCGTGGCTGCGCGCGCCCGAACGGCAGGGCGTGAACATCGACGACTACCCGCATGTGAAGCGCTGGCGCGACCGCATTGCCGAGCGCCCGGCCGTGAAGCGCGGCGTAGAGGTGCTCGCCGATCGGCGCCGCCAGACGCCGGGATTCAGCAAGGAGCAGGCAGAGGTGCTGTTCGGCGGCACCCAGTATGCTCGACGATAAGGTCGCCTGGATTACCGGCGGCGCCTCCGGGATCGGATTGGCAGCCGCCATCGAGCTGCAGAAGCTGGGCGCCAAAGTGGTCGTTTCGGGACGCAACGAAGCGACGCTGAAGAAGGCGGGCTTCGAAGGCGTGCTCTGCGACGTCGCCGACAAGTCGCAGGTGGCGCGCGCGGCGGCGGAGGTCGAGCGACGCCACGGCCGCATCGACATCCTCGTCGCGAGCGCCGGCATCAACCTGCCGAAGCGCAACTTCCGCGACGTGGCGCTCGAAGGCTGGGACGAGATCGTCGCGGTCAACCTCTCGGGCGTCTTCTACTGCGTGCAGGCCGTGCTGCCCGGCATGCGCCGGCGCAAGGACGGGGTGATCATCAACGTCTCGTCGTGGGCCGGGCGCTACCCGAGCGCGCTCACCGGCCCGGGCTACAACGCCACGAAGCGCGCCGTGCTCGCGCTTACCGAGCAGATCAACATCGAGGAATGCGCGAACAACATCCGTGCCACCTCGCTCCTGCCCGGGGAAGCGGCGACGCCGATCCTCGAGAAGCGGCCGGTGCCGCCGCCGCCGGAGGTGCGCGCCCGCATGCTGCAGGCCGAAGACCTCGGCCGCGCCATCGCCTTCGTCGCCTCGCTGCCGCCGCGCGCCTGCGTGAACGAGCTGATCATGAGCCCGACTTGGAATCGATTCCTGCTCGGCGGACTGGAAGCGCCCAGGGGCTGAAAAGGGGTCAGAGCAATTTTCCAGAAATAAATCGCCACGCAGCCGCGAGCGCTTTGTAACCGGAAAATTGCTCTGACCCGTTTTCTGCGCGTTGTTCTACCGTTCCTCGCAGGGTATTACCTCTCGTACGTCTATCGCGCGGTCAATGCGGTGCTCGGGCCGACGCTCGCCACCGAGTTCTCGCTGTCGGCGACCGACCTCGGCTTTCTTACGGGCGCGTATTTCCTGTCCTTCGGCCTGTTCCAGATTCCGCTCGGTGTGCTGCTCGACCGCTTCGGTCCGCGGCGCACGAACGCGGCGCTGCTGCTCCTCGCAGCGGCGGGCGCGCTCGCCTTCGCCCACGCCGCTTCGCTGCGCGAGCTGGTGCTCGCCCGGGCGCTGATCGGCCTCGGCGTTTCCGCCTGCCTGATGGCCTCGATCCAGGCCTTCGTGCTCTGGTTCCCCCCGGAGCGCACCTCGCGCATGATCGCGCTCGCTTTTTCCGTGGGCGGGCTCGGCTCGATCACGGCGTCGTCGCCGCTCGACGCGGCGCTGCATCACTTCGACTGGCGCGAGATCTTCACTGCGCTCTCGCTCGCCACCGTCGCGCTAAGCGCGCTGTTCTTCCTCTGGGTGCCCGAGCATTCGCGCGCCGCGGGGCCGGGCCGCGCGCGCGAGCAGCTGATCGGCCTCGGCCGGATCGCGCGCGACGCCGCCTTCTGGCGCGTAGCGATCGCCATCGGCGCGAACCAGTGCGCCGTGGTCGGGCTCTTCACGCTCTGGATCACCGCCTGGCTGCGCGACGTCGCGGGCTACGACCGGGCTTCCGCGGCGGCCGGCCTCGCCTGGGTGTCGCTCGCGCTGATCGCCGGCTATCTCGTGTTCGGCCGCCTGGGCGATGCGTGGGCGCGCCGCGGGCGCTCGCTGCTGCCGCTCTTCGCCGGTGGCGTGGCGGGCGCGCTCGCTTGCCTTGGCCTGCTCACGCTCGGCGTCACGCGGGCGCCGGTGGCGCTGTGGGCGGCGTTCGTCTTCAGCGGCACCGGCGCGAGCCTCGCGCACTCGATCGCCACGCGCCGCTACCCGCGCGACATGGCCGGGCGCGTCAATACCACGCTCAACACCTTCACGTTCGTGGGCATCTTTCTCGGCCAGTGGGGCATGGGCGCGGTGCTGAATCTCTTTCCTGCCACGGCAACCGGCTACGACCCGCGCGGCTACTTCTACGCGCTCGGCGCGCTGTGGCTCGTGCAGGCGGCTGGCCTGGCGTGGCTGTGGTCCGGCCGCAACCTGTTCAAGTGAGCTTCAGCTGAGGTAGATGTCGCGGTAGCTCGTATAGATCGAGGCGGCCATTACCGGTCCGAGCGCGAGCCAGCCGAGCATGACCGGCAGCGAGGCGACGATTGCGAGGACGAAGAGGACCAGCCCGTAGATCAGGAACGGCACCATGTTTTTCATGCAGCCGCTCCAGCTGCTTTTCAGCGCGTCGACCGGCGGTAGCTGGTTCAGCGCGACGAGCGCGGGCGCAAACCAGAGCAGCATGGCGACCGGCATCATCAGCGCCAGCCCGATCAGCATGCCGATCGCGAGCGTGGCGAGCGCGCCGCCGACCATGGCCGGATTCTGCGCGGCGCTGCCGCTGAACATGGCGAACATGCTCACGCCGGAGATCACGCCGACCACCACCATGACGGCGAAGACGAGCGCGAGATAGACGGCACCGAGCACGGCGAGATTGCCGAGCGGCGCCTGGAAGCCGGCGAAAAGATGGCGGAACTCGAGCTCGCCGCCTTCGTCGAGCGCCCGGCAGCCGAGCATCAGGCCGCCGCCGAACACCGGCGTGAGCACCGTCATGGCGATCGGGCCGATGAACGGGATGAAGTTGGCCGCGAACGAGATTACCAGCAGGACGACGACGATGGCGATCCAGGTCCCCGGCGCCTTGAGGAAGAAGCGCCAGCCCTCGGCGATCCAGGCCCAGCCGTTGCCCGCCGGGCGCGTGCGTCCGCTGGGGTTGAAGTTGCCGGGCAACGCGCTCGCCTGGTCGGCGACCGGCGCCTTCGGCGCGGCATACGGGTTCGGCGTGCTCATCGTCCCCT
This sequence comes from Burkholderiales bacterium, assembly GCA_035639215.1. Taxonomy (GTDB): domain Bacteria; phylum Pseudomonadota; class Gammaproteobacteria; order Burkholderiales; family SG8-39; genus SCGC-AG-212-J23. The sequence goes on along the minus strand of DASQYN010000168.1, from coordinate 5,339 downwards.
CCCTCGCTGTGATCGATTCATTTCTTGTGCAGCACGCGCACCGTGCCGACCGCCTTCGCCACGAGCGAGCCGTCCGCGTTCTTCGCCTCTCCCTCGACGAAGCTCATGCTGCGCCCGTCCCTGAGGACGCGCGCTTCCGCCACCAGGCGCTCGCCGCTGCCCGCGCCGATGAACGACGTCGAGAGGTTGATGGTGATCACGCCCTGCGACTCCGGATGCAGCGTGCGCGCCGCGGTGCACAGCGCCACGTCGAGGAGCGACATGATGACGCCGCCGTGCACGGCGCCCATGCTGTTCGTGAATTGCGGCTCGACCGGCAGCGAGAGCTTCGCCGCGCCGTGGCCGAGCTCGTCGGTGGCGATCTTCAGCAGGCCGATGAACGGGATCTTCTTCTGGAAGTCCCGCGCGTGCTTCACCGCGTCGTTCAAGTCCCGTGCGTGCTTCACCGCGTCGTTCATACGACGGTCGCGCCGCCGTCGACGGCGATCGCCTGGCCGGTGATGTGGCGCGAGGCCTCGGAGGCGAGCAGCACGGCCAGGCCTTTCAGGTCCTCGTCGTTGCCCAGGCGCCGGTTGGGCGTGGTTTCGAGAATGAGCTGCGAAACGCTGCCCAGCGTGGCGCGCGTCATCTTCGAGGGAAAGAAGCCCGGGCAGATCGCGTTCACCGTGATGCCGTACTGGCCCCACTCGGCGGCGAGGGCGCGCGTGAAGTTGACCAGCCCGCCTTTCGTCGCGTTGTAGGCGATGGTGCGCACGATGCGCGGATCCTGGCCCATCAGGCCGGCGATGGAGGCGACGTTGATCACGCGGCCCCACTTCGCCGGGATCATCGAGCGCTTGCCGATCGCCTGCGTGAGGAGGAAGACGCCGGTGAGGTTCACGTTGACGAGCTTGTCCCAGGCCTCGAGCGGGTGATCCTCCGCAGGCGCGCCCCAGGTCGCGCCGGCATTGTTGACGAGGATGTCGACCTTGCCGCGCTCCTGCAGCACGGCATCGACGAGCCCGGGAATATCGCCGCGCTTGCCGATGTCACACACATGAGCCTTCGCTTCGATGCCCAGGGACTTCAACCGTTGAACGGCAGATTCCAGCTCGTCGCGCTTGCGCGCGCTGATCGCCACCTTGGCGCCCATCTCGCCCAGCGCCTCGGCGATCTGCAGGCCGAGGCCGCGCGAGCCGCCGGTGACAAGCGCAACGCGGCCGGAGAGGTCGAGGAGGTCGCGGACGTTCATGCGCCGGAATCGTACCGTTAGAATCGGTCGCGTGACCACGCTGGCGATGTTCTCCGGCGGCCTCGACAGCACGGCCATGCTGGTGGAGCTGCTCACCGAAAGCGAAGACCCCCTGCACGTGCACCACATCCGCCTGCAGAACGCGGAGCAGCGCGACGCGGCCGAGCAGGCCGCCGTCGAGGCGATCGTCGGCTACTGCCGCCGCCGCTATCGCGACTTCCGCTACTCGGAATCGGGCCTCGACTTCCGCGGCCTCGCGGCGATCCCGATCGACTATCTCTCGATCGCCTTCGTCGCCTGCCAGGTCGCCATCGACACCCCCGGCTGCCGCCGCGTCGCGATCGGCGCGCTCAGCCGCGACACCGACATCGAGAACCGCTCGGCGCGCCAGCGCCGGGTCTTCGACGAGATGTACGACTGCTACCGGGCGCGCAAGCTTGGCGAGCCGGCCGTCGAATGGCTGTACCCGGTCTACCGGCGCAGCAAGGCCGAGCTGGCGGCCGGCCTGCCCCCGCCGCTCGTCGAGCTGACCTGGTCGTGCCGGCGCCCGGTTCGCGCCGGGAGCGGCTACCGTCCCTGCGGGGCTTGCAAGGCCTGCCTCGCCCGGCAGACAATCCCGGGCTCTTAGGGGAGGAGGCCGCATGCGGGCGCAACGCAAGGATGGCCGCATTCTCATCTACAGCCACGACACCTTCGGCCTCGGCCACCTGCGCCGCTGCCGCGCCATCGCTCACGCGCTGGTCGAGCGCTACAAGCAGCTCTCGGTCCTGATTCTCTCCGGCTCGCCGATCATCGGCAGCTTCGACTTCCGCACGCGCGTCGACTTCGTGCGCGTGCCGGGCGTCATCAAACTGAGGAACGGCGAATACACGCCGCTCAACCTGCACCTCGATATCGGCGAGACGCTGTCGATGCGTGCCTCGATCATCCAGCACACCGCGGAGATGTTCGACCCGGACGTCTTCATCGTCGACAAGGAGCCGGTGGGGCTGCGCGGCGAAGTGCTGGAGACGCTGAAGTCGCTGAAGCGCCGCGGCACGCGCCTGGTGCTCGGCCTGCGCGACGTGATGGACGAGCCGCGCCTGCTCGAGCCGGAATGGCAGAGGAAGAAAGCGCTGCCCGCGCTGCGCGACCTCTACGACGAGATCTGGGTCTACGGGCTGCCGCAGATCTGCGACCCGCTGGAAGGCATCGCCATGCCGCTGCGGGTGCGGCACAAGATGGTCTACACCGGCTATCTGCATCGCGAGGTGCCGAAGGACGGCGCGCCGCCCCGCCTGCCCGAGATCACCCGCCGGCCGTACCTGCTGGTCACCACCGGCGGCGGCGGCGACGGCGAGAGCCTGGTCGACTGGGTGCTGCGCGCCTACGAGCACGATCCGCTGCTCCCCTATCCCGCGCTGCTCGTCCTCGGGCCGTTCATGCAAGCCGAGCGCCAGGCGGAGTTCATGGACCGCGCGGCGCGGCTGAAGCGCGTCGACGCGATCACCTTCCACGGCCAGCTCGAAGCGCTGGTCGCGCGCGCCGCCGGCGTGGTGGCGATGGGCGGCTACAACACGTTCTGCGAGGTGCTGTCGCTCGACAAGCGCGCGCTCATCGTGCCGCGCACCGCGCCGCGCCTCGAGCAGCACATCCGCGCCTCGCGCGCCGCCGAGCTGGGACTGGTCGCCATGCTTTCCGACGACGGCAGCCACGACCCGGCGGTCATGGCCGCGGCGCTGCGCGCGCTGCCGCGGCAGAACCGGCCTTCCGAGGTGGTCGTCCCCGGCTTGCTGGAGGGACTGACCAACGTCTCGCGCCTCGTCGCGCCCTGGATCGCCTCCGAGGAGATCGAGGCGCCGCACGCCGCCTCAGCGACCTCGAGTTGAGCGTCGCGTTCGTCCTCAAGGGCTATCCGCGTCTTTCCGAGACGTTCATCGCCCAGGAGATCGCCGCGCTCGAGCGCCGCGGCCTCGACCTCCATATCGTCTCGCTGCGCCGGCCGACCGACGCGCGCCGCCATCCGGTGCACGACGAGATCCGCGCGCCGGTGCTCTATCTGCCCGAGTATCTGCTGCGCGAGCCTTGGCGGGTTTTCCGTTCCTGGCGGAAGGTGCGCACATGGCCGAGCTATGGCCAAGCGATTTCCCTCTGGTGGCGAGACCTGTGGCGCGATCCGACGCCCAACCGCATCCGCCGCTTCGGCCAGGCGCTGGTTCTCGCCGCCGAGCTGCCGCCGGGCGTGAGTCGCCTGCATGCTCATTTCCTGCATACCCCGGCCTCGGTGGCGCGCTACGCGGCGAAGCTGACGGGCCTGCCCTGGAGCGGCTCGGCGCACGCGAAGGACGTCTGGACGACGCCGGAATGGGAAAAGCGCGAGAAGCTCGCTGACTGCGACTGGCTCGTCACTTGCACGGAAGTGAACCGTGAGCACCTGTCGCGCCTTGCCCCGCCGGGGAAGGTGCAGCTCGTCTACCACGGGCTGGACCTCTCGCGTTTTCCGCGACGGACCGCGGCCGGGGAAAGGCGCGCCGGTCCGGTGGTGATCCTCTCGGTGTGCCGGCTGGTCGAGAAGAAGGGCGTCGACGTGCTGCTGGAAGCGCTCGCCCTGCTGCCGGCGCGCCTTTCGTGGCAGTTCGTCCACGTCGGCGGCGGTCCGCTGCAAAAGAAACTGCAGCGAGAGGCGCAAGCGCTGGGCCTCGCCGAGCGCATCACCTGGCGCGGCCCGCTCGCGCAACGCGAGCTGCTGGAGGTCTATCGAAGCTCGGACCTCTTCGCCCTGGCGAGCCGCGTTGCGCGCGACGGCGACCGCGACGGCCTGCCGAACGTGCTCATGGAAGCGCAAAGCCAGGGCCTGCCGTGCGTGGCGACGCGCGTCTCGGCGATCGGCGAGCTGGTGCGCCACGGGGTGAGCGGGCTGCTCGTCGCCGAGAACGACGCGGCGGGGCTCGCCGCCGCGCTTGCCGGCCTGATCGAGAGCCCGGCGCGGCGGCGCGCGCTCGGCGAAGCGGGCGAGGCGCGGGTGCGCGCGCATTTCGCGCTCGAGCGCAACCTCGAGCGGCTCGCCGGACGCTTCGCAGCCGGCGCGGCGGCGCATGCGCATCGCGTTCTACGCACCGCTTAAGTCGCCGACGCACGGCACGCCCTCCGGCGACCGGCGCGTCGCCGGCCTGTTCATGGACGCGCTCGAGCTCGCCGGGTTTCGCGTCGAGCTCGCCTCGACCTTCCGCACCTTCGATGGCGCGGGCGACCCGGATCGGCAGCTCGCGCTGCGCCGCCAGGGCGAGGCGCTCGGCGTGGCGCTCGCCGCCGACTGGCGCGCCCGGCCGCTCGCCGAGCGGCCGGGGCTCTGGTTCACCTATCACCTCTACTACAAGGCGCCCGACTGGCTAGGCCCGGTGGTGAGCGAGGAGCTCGGCATTCCCTATGTGATCGCCGAGGCTTCGCATGCGGCGAAGCGGGCCCAGGGGCCGTGGGTCATCGGCCACGACGCGACCGCGGCGGCGATCGCCAGGGCCTCGCTCGTCATCTGCCCTTCGCGCGACGACATCGCCGGGCTCGAGCCGCTCATCGATGACGGGCGCGTCCTCTACCTGCCGCCCTTCCTCGACGTGGCGCCTTACGCGGAAGCGCAGCGCCGCCGCGCCGAGCTGCGCGCTCGGCTCGCGGCGGAGCATCGCCTGGATGCGCAGACGCCCTGGCTCGTCGTGGCGGCGATGATGCGCGTCGGCGACAAGCTCGCCTCGTACCGCGCGCTCGCCGAGGCGCTCGCGGAGCAGCTCGACACGCCTTGGGAGCTGCTGGTCGCCGGCGACGGCCCGGCGCGCAGCCAGGTCGAGGCCGCTTTCGTCCGGGGCGGCATCCAGGGCCGCGTCCGATACCTCGGCGCGCTGCCGGCGCGTCGACTCGCCGAAGTATTCGCCGCCTCGGACCTCTCGCCGTGGCCCGCCGTCAACGAGGCCTACGGCATGGCGCTTCTCGAAGCGCAGGCGGCCGGCGTGCCGGTCGTCTCGTGCGCGACGCGCGGCGTGCCCGACGTCGTGATGGACGGCCGCACCGGCAGGCTGGTGCCCTACGGCGACGCGGCGGCGCTCGGCGGCGCGGTGCGGCGCCTGCTCGACGACGAGGC
>DASQYN010000167.1:0-2023 GCA_035639215.1 Burkholderiales bacterium | reverse complement strand
CTCGCCGAGGGCGCGGCGTCTCCGGTCGCCGACTGCCCGAATGCAGCGCTCTTCCCCTCGAGCGGAGGCGCGCAATGAGATTCGATGGCAAGACCGCGGTCGTCACCGGCGCCGCTTCCGGCATCGGCCGCGCGACCGCCGAAGCGTTCGCGCTCGCCGGGGCGAGCGTGGTGATCGGCGACATCAACGAGGAAGGCGGCGAGACCGTCGCCGGCGCGCTCGCCGTGCGCGGCGCGGAGGCCGAGTTCATCCGCGTCGACCTGACCGACCCCGGCTCGGTCGAGGCGTTTCGCTCGGCCGCGCTCGCGAAGTACGGCCGGGTCGACATCCTGGCGAGCGTCGCGGGCTGGGGCCGCACCGAGCCCTTCGTCAAGAACACGCCGGAATTCTGGAAGAAGCTGATCGACCTCAACCTGGTCGGCACCATCATGGTGACGCGCGCCTTCCTCGATCCGATGATCGAGCGTAAGGGCGGCAAGATTGTCACCGTGGCGAGCGACGCGGGACGCGTCGGCAGCCTCGGCGAGACCGTCTACTCGGGCGCGAAGGGCGGCGTGATCGCCTTCACCAAGGGCCTGGCGCGCGAGATGGCGCGCTACAACATCACGGTCAACTGCGTCTGCCCCGGCCCGACCGACACGCCGCTCATGGCGGCGGTGCCGGAGAACATCAAGCAGGCGTTCGAGCGCGTGACGCCGATGCATCGCCTCGCCAAGCCCACCGAGATCGCCGACGCGATCCTCTTCTTCGCGAGCAGCCACTCCGACTTCGTCACCGGCCAGGTGCTCTCGGTGAGCGGCGGCCTGACGATGGCCGGCTGAAGGGGGAACCTCATGTACAAGCTGAAAGCCGCCGACTGGCAGCCCCGGCACTTCCGCTGGGAGGTGGCCGATCGGGTCGCCACGATCACGCTCAACCGGCCCGAGCGCAAGAATCCGCTCACTTTCGAGAGCTACGCCGAGCTGCGCGATACGTTTCACAACCTTCAATTCGCGGAGGACGTCCGGGCGGTGGTGTTTACCGGCGCCGGCGGCAACTTCTGCTCGGGCGGCGACGTGCACGAGATCATCGGCCCGCTGGTGGGTATGGAAATGCCCGACCTCATGCGCTTCACGCGCATGACCGGCAGCCTGGTGCGCGAGATGCGCAGCTGCCCGCAGCCGGTCGTCGCGGCGATCGACGGCATCTGCGCCGGCGCGGGCGCGATCATCGCCATGGCGAGCGACCTGCGCTACGCGACGCCGGAAGCGAAGACCGCGTTCCTCTTCGTGCGCGTCGGCCTTGCCGGCTGCGACATGGGCGCCTGCGCCATCCTGCCGCGCATCATCGGCCAGGGGCGTGCGTCGGAGCTGCTCTACACGGGCCGCTCGATGAGCGCGCAGGAAGGGCTCGCCTGGGGCTTTTACAACGAGGTGGTCGCCCCCGGGAAAGTGCTCGAGAAAGCGCAGCAGACGGCCCAATCGCTCGCCGACGGGCCGGCCTTCGCCCACGCGATGACCAAGAAGTGCCTGCACCAGGAGTGGAACCAGTCGATCGAGGAAGCGCTCGAGACCGAGGCCGAGGCGCAGGCGATCTGCATGCAGACCAAGGACTTCGAGCGCGCCTACCGCGCGTTCGTCGCGAAGCAGAAGCCGCAGTTCCAGGGAGATTGAGGGCGATGAAGCCGCCGAGCGGCTTTAGCCTCGACGCGGTGCGCATCGCGCGCGAGCGCAAGCGCGGCGTCTGGCCCGAGCGCGTCGCTACCGACTACCTCGATCGCTGGGCGACGGAGAAGCCGCGCGCTACCGCGATCGTCGGCTGGGAGCTCGAGGGCGAGCGCGAGACTCGCCTCACCTATGGCGAGCTCGCGCGCGAGAGCGCCCGCTTCGCCGCTGCGCTCGAGGCGAGCGGGGTGCAGCGCGGCGACGTGGTGTCCTTCCAGATGCCGAGCCGCTGGCAGTTCGTGGCGCTCTATCTCGCCACGGTGCGGCTGGGAGCCGCGGCCAATCCGCTGATGCCGATCTTCCGCAGCCGCGAGCTGGGC
>DASQYN010000166.1:0-16677 GCA_035639215.1 Burkholderiales bacterium | reverse complement strand
CGCCTCGACGAGCGTGGTCTCGGGGTCCAGCCCGAGCGCCACCACGCCGACCGCCACGTCGCGGTCGGTGAACATGCCGACCGGGCGGTTGCGCCGGCCGTCGTCGACCACGACCAGGCTGCCGATATGATGCTCGCGCATCAGCCGGCACGCGTCGCCGACGGTGTCCTTCGGGAAGACGATGACGGGATTCCTGCTGCAGACATCTCCCACGGCCATTGCAGTCTCCTTCGCTTGTGAGTGCGATGCTGCGCGGATGCGGATGGCGAGTCTTGACGTGCGTCAAACACGATGAATAGGCTTCGACCGTGAGCTCCGCCGTCCTCATCGCCGGCGACGCGCATCCGCAGCTTGCGCGGCGGATCGCGCAGGAGAGCGCGGCGAGCGTGGTGCCCGCCGCGGTGGCGCGCTTCGCCGACGGCGAGACGCGGGTGCGCATCGAAGGCGACGTGCGCGACGCCGACGTCTACATCGTCCAGCCGACCTCGCCGCCGGTAAACGAGCACCTGATGAGCCTCGCGCTGCTCGCCGACGCCGCACGCGCGGCGGGCGCAGCGCGCGTCACGGCGGTGCTGCCCTACTTCGGCTACGCGCGCCAGGACACGCGCAAGGCGCCCGGCGAGCCGCGCTCGGCGCAGCTCGCCTGCCGAATCCTCGAATCGGCGGGCGTTGCGCGCCTGGTCGCGCTCGAGCTGCATTCTCCGGCGCTCGACAGCGCCTTTCGCATCCCGCTGTTCCACCTCGACGCCGACGGCGTGGCGGTTCCCGCGCTGCGCGCGTGGCGGCTCGAGGCGCTCACCGTGGTCGCGCCCGACGCGGGCGGGCTCAAGCGCGCGCAACGCTATGCGGCGGCGCTCGGCGCGCCGCTCGCCGCCGTGGCGAAGACTCGCACCGCACCCGATGCGTCGGCAGTGCTCGGCGTCCTCGGCGAGGTGCGCGGGCGCGACTGCCTGATCGTCGACGACCTGGTCAGTACCGGCGGCACGCTCGCCGGCGCGGCGAAAGCGCTGCGCGGCGCCGGCGCGGCGTCGGTGCAGGCGTTCTTCGTGCATGCCGTCATGGCGCCGGGCACACTCGAGCGCCTCGCGGCCGCCGGCCTGCAGCGCCTCGCCACCACCGACAGCGTGCCCCTCCCGGCCGCCTCGACGCTCGAGATCATCTCCATCGCGCCGGTGCTCGCGCGGGAGATTTCCCGGCTAGCGCGCTAGGCGATCAGCGCGCCCTCACGAATCTGCAGCCCGAGCTTCTGCGCGAGCCAGGCGATGTCGTCCTCGCCAGCGCGCTCGAGGCGAAAACGGCGCACGCGAAACGGCACGAGCTCGAGCGCCGCGCCGGGAGTGAAGAAGTAGAGAACCGCGAGCCCCGGCAGGTAGGATTCATGGCCGCCGATGCCTTCATAGTCGTTGATGAGGTCGCCGCAGCCGTAGAGGATCGGCCGGCCGCGATGCAGCTCGACCGGCTTCGGATGATGCGAAGAGTGGCCGTGCACGACGTCGACGCCGGCCTCGACCAGCCCGCGCGCGAAGTCGCGCTCGGCCTGGCTCACCTCGTAGCCCCAGTTATCTCCCCAGTGGAGCGACACCACGACCGTATCGCCGTCGCGCTTTGCAGATTGGACGTGCTTCCCTACGACGTCAATCGAAAGCGAAGCCAGAAAATTGATGCCCGGTCCCCGGGCCGCCGCCCAGTCGGGCGGCACGCCGGCCGTCTGCATCGCATACGCAAAGACGAGCACACGGCTTCCGCCAGGCCGCTCGAGCACGGCGGGGGCGCGCGCTTGCTCCGCGTCGCGCCCGGCGCCGGCGGTGTGGATGCCCGCGGCGTGCAGGCTCTCGAGCGTGTCCTCGAGGCCCTCGTAACCCCAGTCGAGCACATGGTTGTTGGCGAGCACGCAGCAGTCGATGCGCGCCGCGGTGAGGCAAGGCATGTTGCGCGGGTGCATACGGTAGTGGATCGATTTCCTGCGCCACGGGCTGCCGCGCGAAGTCACCGCGGTCTCCAGATTGACGATGACCGCGTCAGGGCGCCGCCGGTCGATCTCGGCGAGCGCATCGCCCCAGAGGTAATCCAAGCTCACCGGCTTCGGAATCGGTCCGTTCGCGCGCTCGGCGAGCGCGACGTACACGCGCGCCGAGCGGACGTACGGCTCGTAGAGCTCGGGCGGCGCGCTGTAGGGCAGCACCTGGTCGATGCCGCGGCCGGTCATCACGTCGCCGGCGAGGCAGAGCCTCACTGCGGCTGACTCGTGGTATCCAAAGAAGCGAGCACCTCCTCGTCCTCGACCTGCGGAAAAGAGCGGTAGAACTGGCCGACAGCGTGGAATCCCCACGGCGCCTGCAGGCAGACCACCTCGTCGGCGTGCGGCTTCACCTTTTCCAGGCTGTCGGGCGAGGCGACCGGCACCGCGCATATCAGGCGCTCGGGTCGCTTCGCGCGCACTGCGTGCAGCGCCGCCATCATCGTCGCGCCCGTGGCGAGGCCGTCGTCGACGACGATGGCGATACGGCCGACCGGATCGACGGGATGGCGGTGCGGCGTGTACTGGGCTCGTCGCTTGCGAAGCGTTGCGAGCTGCTTCTCCTTCTCGCGCTCGACGTACGCAGGGTCGGCGCCCACTTCGTCCGCGTAATCCGCGATGTAGGCCCAGCCGGTCTCGTCGATCGCGCCGACGGCGAGCTCGGGATTGCCGGGCGCGCCGAGCTTCCTCACGAGAACCACGTCGAGCTGCGCCTCCAGCGCGTCGGCAAGCGTTCGCCCCATCGGCACAGCGCCGCGCGGAATGGCAAGCACGAGCGCCTTCCTGCCCTTATAGGCGGCGAGCCTTTTCGCGAGCTGCCGCGCGGCATCGTTACGGTCGTCAAACATGGCGGTCCACCTCCGCTGCCAGCGCATGCAGCGCCGGCGCAATCTCCACGGGATACGGTTCTGCGGCCGCTGCGAGCGAGCGCAGCCGGGGCGGCAGTCGCTCGAGCTGCGCGAGCGCATGCGCTCGCGCCTCGGCGAGGCCCGGCTGGGGAAGTCGCTTTCCGTCCTTCATGACAAGCTCCAGCAGTGGCTCGCCGGGCTGCGCGTCGCCTTCGACGGTGACGAGGTCGCGCGTGAAGCGTCCGGCGCTGTCGTAGTGCCGGTAGACCTGCTTGCGCCCCGGCCAGGTCGCCTTGCCGGTGGAGCGCTTGCGCCGCGCGCGGCCGGCGTATTCCTGAAGCTTGTACACCGCGTCGAGGTACGGATGGTCGGCCGAAGTGACGAGGCTCGTGCCGATGCCGTAGCTGTCGATCGGCGCGCCGGCCGCCTCGAGCTCGGCGACGCGCTCCTCGTCGAGGCTGCCGCTCGCGAAGATGATCGCATCCTTCTGCCCGCCCGCATCGAGGATCGGCCGCACGGCTTTCGCGAGCGCACCGAGATCGCCGCTATCCAGGCGCACACCCTTGAGCGGCCGGCCGCGGCCGACGGCGACCGCCTTGCGCGCACCTTCGACCGTGTCGTAAGTATCGATGAGCAGCACCGCATTGCGCGGAAAGACGTCGGCGAAGTGCGCGAACGCCTCCTCTTCGCTCTCATGCGCCTGCACGAAGGAATGCGCCATCGTGCCGAACACCGGGATGCCGAAGCGCGGCGCGGCCAGCGTCGTCGACGTGCCGGCGAAGCCCGCGAGGTAGCTCGCGCGCGCGGCGAGCAGCCCGGCTTCCGCGCCGTGCGAGCGGCGCAGCCCGAAGTCGATGAGCGACTTCCGCGGCGCGGCGAGCACCGAGCGCGCCGCCTTCGAGGCGACCACGGTCTCGAAGTGGATGAGGTTCAGCACCCGCGTCTCGAGGATCTGCGCCTGCGGCATCGGCGCGGTGACCCGTAACAGCGGCTCGTTCGGGAAGACGAGCGTGCCTTCACGCACCGCATGGACATCCCCGGTGAAGCGCAAGCCGGCAAGCCGGCCGGGAAAGTCGCGACGAAAGATCCCGGAGCGCGCGATCCAGTCGAGCTCGTCGTCGGAGAAGCGGAAGCCTTCGATGAAATCCAGCGCCTGCTCCAGGCCCGCTGCCATGAGGAAGTTCCGCTCGGGCGGCAGCTTGCGCGAGAAGAGCTCGAACACCGCGGTGTCAGTCATGCCGCGCTCGAAGTACGCCTGCAGCATCGTCAGCTCGTACAGATCGGTGAGCAGCGGGCTGGAAAGCGGGTCCATCCCGCGAAGGTAATCAAGCGACATGCCACGCAGTTGACGCAGGTCAATCGGGCCGCCCTTGCCGTGCGCAGACTTGCGGCCTATGGAATTGACCCCCGAGCAGCTCTGCCGCCGCTGCGACCCGGCGGCCCTCGCCTTCCGCAGCACCGCCGACCTCGAGGACCTGGAGGGCTTCTTCGGCCAGGCGCGCGCGCTCGGCGCGATCGAGTTCGGCGTCGGCATGCGGCGCGAGGGCTACAATCTTTTCGCCATGGGCCCGGAAGGCCTCGGCCGCCACACCATCGTGCGGCGGGAGCTCGAGACGCAGGCGCGCCGGCTGCCGGCGCCCTCGGACTGGTGCTACGTCTTCAACTTCAAGACGCCGCACCGGCCGCGCGCGCTGTCGCTGCCGCCGGGACAGGCGGCGGCGTTCCGCGCCGGCATGCAACGGCTGGTGGAAGACCTGCGCGCCGCCGTGCCGGCCGCCTTCGAAACCGACGAATACCGCAACCGGCGCAAGCAGATCGAGGACGAGTTCGGCAGCCGCCAGGAGAAGATGCTGAACGACATCGGCGAGCGGGCGCGCGCCCAGGGCATAGCGCTCGTGCGCACGCCGAGCGGCTTCGGCTTCGGCCCTTTCGCCGGCGAAGGGGTCATGGAGCCCGAGCAGTTCGCGAAGCTGCCGCCGAAGGAGCAGGAGCGGCTGCAGCGCGCGATCGACGCGTTCCAGGGGGAGCTGGAAAAAGTCCTCGCCGAGATGCCGAAGTGGCGGCGCGAAACCCTGCGCAGGCTGCGCGCCCTGCACCGCGAGATGACGGGCGCCGCGGTGCGCAGCCTGATCGAGGAGCTGAAGGCCGAATACCGCGCGCTGCCGCAGGTGCAGGACTACCTGCGCGAGGTCCAGGAAGACATGCTCGAGCACGCCGAGGCCTTCCGCCAGTCGAAGGACGGCGAGCCGATGATGCTCTTCGGCATCCCGGTGCCGCAGGCCGAGGCGGCCGAGACGGTGTTCCGCCGCTACGCGGTGAACGTGCTGATCGAGCACTCCGCCACCGCCGGCGCGCCGATCGTCTATGAGGACAAGCCGGGCCACGACGCGCTGGTCGGCCGCATCGAGCACATCGCGCAGATGGGCACGCTCGTGACCGACTTCAGCCTGATCAAGGCGGGCGTGCTGCACCGCGCGAACGGCGGCTACCTCATCCTCGATGCGCTGAAGCTGCTCACCGAGCCCTTCGCCTGGGAGGCGCTCAAGCGAGCGCTGCGCTCGCGCGAGATCCGCATCCACTCGCTGGGGCAGGAGCTCTCGCTCATCGCTACGGTGTCGCTCGACCCCGAGCCCATCCCCCTCGACCTCAAGGTGGTGCTGGTGGGGCAGCGCCTGCTCTACTACCTGCTGCACGCCTACGATCCTGACTTCGCCGAGCTCTTCAAGGTCGCCGCGGACTTCGATGAGGACATGGCGCGCGATCCCGCGACCGACCTGCTGTACGCGCGGCTCATCGCCACGCTCGCGCGCAAGGAGCGGCTGCGCCACCTCGACGCCGGCGCCGTGGCGCGCGTCATCGAGCAAAGCTCGCGCGACGCCGCCGACGCCGAGAAGCTCTCGGCGAGCATGCAGGCGCTCGTCGACCTCGTTCGCGAATCGGACTACTGGGCGGCCGGCGCGGGACACGACATGATCCGCGCCGAGGACGTGGCGCGCGCCATCGGCGCGCAGATCGAGCGCTCCGACCGCATCCGCCAGCGCGTGCTGGACAACGTGCTGCGCGGCACGCATCTCATCGATACCGGCGGCGCTCGCTCGGGCCAGGTGAACGGCCTCGCCGTGACCGAGCTCGGCAGCTTCCGCTTCGGCGCGCCGCAGCGCATCACCGCGCGCGTGCGTCTGGGCGGCAACGGTATCGTCGACCTCGAGCGCGAGTCCGACCTCGGCGGCCGGATCCATTCCAAGGGCGTGATGATCCTCGCCGGCTACCTCGCCGGGCGCTATGCCGCCGGCAGGCCGCTCTCGCTCTCGGCGACGCTCGTCTTCGAGCAGAGCTACGGCGGCGTCGAGGGCGACAGCGCCTCCTCGGCCGAGCTCTACGCGCTGCTCTCCGCCCTCGCCGATGCGCCGATCGCCCAATCGCTCGCCGTCACCGGCTCGGTCAACCAGCACGGCGACGTGCAGGCGATCGGCGGCGTGAACGAGAAGATCGAGGGCTTCTTCGATCTGTGCCGCGCCCGCGGCTTCACCGGCGAGCAAGGCGTGCTGATCCCGGAGGCCAACATCAAGAATCTGATGCTGCGCGAAGACGTCGTCGCCGCGGTGCGCCAAGGCAGGTTCCGCATCCATGCCGTGCGCACCGTCGACGAAGGCATCTCGCTCCTCACCCGCCTTCCCGCCGCCGACGTGCACGCCCGCGTCGAGGAGCGCCTCACCCGCTACGCCGAGAAGGCGCGCAGCTTCGCCGCCGAAGGCGTGAAGAAAGCTCTGCGCTCAGCGCAGAAGAAGTAAGTTCGGGGACGGAGCCCGAACTATTCAGAGCCGCTTGTTTGCCGTTTGACCGTCCGCGGGCGGCTCGCCCGGCGCATCACCGTTTGCTCTTTCGCCACCGCATCCCAGAGCGCGTCGCCTTCGAATTCGTAGCGCGCCCGCAGCACCGGCTTCGAGAGTCTTAGCACCCTGGAAAGGTCGACCGGCGTCGCGGCGACGACAAGCTCGGCCTCGGCCGCGTTCAGCGTCTCCGCGAGAGCTTCGCGCTCTTCGGGCGAATAACCGACGGCGGGCAGCACCGAGCCGATGTGCGGATACGCCGCATAGATTTCCCGGAACGCTGCGCTGGCCCACGGCCGCGGATCGACAATGCTCGCGCCGACGGCGCGCGCGGCGAGATAGCCTGCGCCGTACGGCATGCCGCCGTGCGTGAGGGTCGGGCCGTCCTCGACCACCACGACGCGCGTGCCGGGCTCGATTGGCCGTTCGAGCCGCGGCGGCATCGTGCTCGTGAGGACTTTGGCCGACGGATTCAAACGATGCGCCAGAGCGATGGCGGCCCGCGTGTCCACTGGCGCGGCGTAGTCGGTCTTCGTCACCACGACGATGTCCGCCATGCGCAGGCAGGTCTCGCCCGGGTGATAGCGGCTGCCGTGGTCCGGCCGCAACGCATCGGCGAGCACGACGAGCAGATCCGGTCGCACGAACGGGAAGTCGTTGTTGCCGCCGTCCCAGAGCAGCACGTCGGCTTCGCGCGAGGCGGCGGCGATCACTTTCCCGTAGTCGACGCCCGCGTGCACGACAGCGCCCGCTTCGAGGTGCGGCTCGTACTCTTCGCGCTCTTCCAGGGTGCAGCCCGCGCGCTCGAGATCCTCCAGCGAGGCGAAGCGCTGCACCGCCTGGCGCGCGAGATCGCCGTAGGGCATCGGATGGCGCACCACGGCGACACGCAGGCCTTGTGCGCGCAGCTTGCGCGCTAGCCACCGGCTCACCGGGCTCTTGCCCGCGCCGGTGCGCACGGCGCAGACGGCGAGCACCGGAACCGCCGCCTCGATCATCGTGCGCCGCGGACCGAGCAGCTCGAAATCGGCGCCCGCGGCGAGCGCGCGCGAGGCGAGGTGCATGACCTCTTCGTGCGAGAGATCGCTGTAGGCGAGCACCGCGCGATCGGCCCGAAGGCTTTCCAGCTCGCTCTCGGGCACGATCGGAATGCCTTGCGGGTAGAGCGGCCCGGCGAGCTCGGGCGGATAGCGTCGGCCCTCGATGCCGGGAATCTGCGCGGCGGTGAACGCCACGACCTCGACCGACGGGTCGCCCCGGTAGACGACGTTGAAGTCGTGGAAGTCGCGTCCCGCGGCGCCGAGGATGACGATGCGCGCGCGGCTCACGGCGCTACTTGTCTTCGATGTGGGGCCGCTCTTCCTCGGCCGGCGCGCCCGTCTCCGGGTCGATCCAGCCGGCGATGCCGATCTCGGCTTCCGCCTCTTCCAGCGTCTCGCCGGGCTCCGGCGCGCCGTTTTCCGCGGCCTCCATGTCTTCTACGGCCTCGAGGAGCGTGGCGAACGGGCCGTGCTCGCGCGCTTCTTCCCGGTCTTGCCAATAGAAGCCGTCCGGGCGCTCGATCACGCGAGTAGTGTCGTAGTCAGGAGGGGTTTGCGGGATGACCTGGGTCATGGACTCAAGGTAGGACCCGGCGCAATCTGTGGATTGAGCCAAGTCAAACCGGCTCGCAGTTCGACGCGCAGGATTGCCTCCATGCCCTGGAACGAAAGCGACTACCCCGCCTCCATGAAGCATCTTCCGCTCGCCGTGCGCGCGAAAGCGATCGAGATCGCCAACGCCCTCCTCGAGAGCGGCCATCCTGAAGGGCAGGCGATCCGCATCGGCATCGCGCGCGCCAGGCAATGGGCGGCGCGCCACCGCGCCATTCCGTGGCGCGGCGAGTGGGCCGAAGGCGCCGACTGAGAGTTTGACCTGCCTCAAGCCGCGGCTGCGCGGCGGGTGTACAAGGACTCTGCCAGATGTGACGGAGGGGACGATGAACATCGCACCCAGCGTCCAGGATTACCTCGCCGAGCGGCAGATCGGCTACGAGCTGCAGGCGCACGCGCGAACCGCGAGCAGCCTCGATACGTCAAGAGTCGCCCACGTGCCGCCAAGCCGGCTCGCGAAGGCCGTCGTG
This sequence comes from Burkholderiales bacterium, assembly GCA_035639215.1. Lineage (GTDB taxonomy): Bacteria > Pseudomonadota > Gammaproteobacteria > Burkholderiales > SG8-39 > SCGC-AG-212-J23. The sequence continues at coordinate 7,860 of DASQYN010000166.1, read as the reverse complement.
CTGAAAGACGAGTCCGGCTATTTCGTCGCCGCGCTGCCTTCGTGCAACCACATCGCGGGCGGGAAACTCGGCAAGGCGCGGCATCGGCCTGCCCCGCGGCTCGCGACCGAGTGGGAGGTCGCGACGCTCTTCGCCGATTGCGACTACGGCGCCGTGCCCCCCGTCGGGGAGCCCTACGGGCTGCCGCTGATCGTCGATGCCGCGCTCGACGCCGAGCCGGAGGTCTTTTTCGAGGCTGGCGACCACGAGCATTTGGTGCACATGACGCACGGCGAGTTCTTCCGCTTGACGGCCGATGCGCCGCGCGCGCACTTCACTCGGCCGACCGAAAAGGAGGACAGGCCATGGATGCATTGACGGTATTCGTGCTCGTCGCGGCGGGAACCGCCGCGCTTTCGCTCTTCAACGGCGTGGTGTCGATGGCGCACGGCGGCGAGGCGGACCGGCAGCACAGCCACGAGTTCATGTTCCAGCGCACCGCCTGGCAAGGGCTCGCCGTGGTGCTGCTGCTTCTCGCGCTGCTCGCCGGCTAGCCCTCGGGGCGCTTCTCGCCCTGGCGCACCCAGACGCCGCGGCCGTTGCAGCGCAGCACCTCGCTGCCGCTTTTCACGTGCTCGCCTATGCGGAACGCCTCGCCGTTGAAGTAGCACGCGCCCTGCTCGATCTCGAGATCGGGCGAGGCTTCACGCTCGTCGTACTCGGCCTCGTCGATGATCGGCGAGTTCTTGAGCTCGGGGTCGGGAGCGCCGAGCTGGGGAAGCGTTTCTCTTTTCATAGGGTCCTGGGGAGAAGAGCATCGTCCCGGCACCGACGACCAAGAGGAGGAGGAGGAAGGCCATCGGCTTTTGATGCCGGGACGAGCTGAAAGTCTACGAGCGCATCATCGGCGATTCTGCACCCGGCGCTTTGATCTCCATCAAATGGCGTGCAAACCACCGCTCCGCGTGCTGCGCGACCGCCTCGATCGCCTCGGGCTCCCTGTAAAGATGTGAGGGGCTCGCCACGAAAACCAGCTCCTTCTGCGCCGCGCAGGCGCGATGCGCGGCATCGACCCAGTCGGGAGCGACGCCGCGCTCGTCAGCGATGAAGAGCACCGGCGCCTTGACGCGATGCAGCCACTCGCCCGCGGTATCCGGCCGTCCGCCGCGCGACACGATCGCCGAGACGAGCTCCGGCGAGCGGGCCGCGGCGATGAGCGCGACGCCGGTGCCGACGCCGGCGCCGAAGTAGCCGACCGGGAGCGCGGCGCAGCGCGGCTCGTCGCGCAGCCAGCGCACCACCTCGACCAAGCGCTGCGCCTGCATGTCGACGTCGAAAACATTGTGGCGCTCGCGCGCCTCGTAGTCCTCGAGCAGGTCGACGAGCAGCGTGCCGATGCCGGCGCGCTCCAGGCGGCGCGCGACGAGCTCATTCTGCGCGTCGCGCCGCGTGGTGCCGCTGCCGTGCACGAACACGGCCACGCCGCGCGCGCTCTTCGGCATATGCAGGTCGCCAAGGAGCAGGCGCCCGCCGGCGGGGATCGAGACACGCTGATGAATGCTCACGTGGCGACTTGGGTGCGGCGCATGGTGCCGCCCACCTCGGGGTGGCCGCCGCCGTGGCTGATCGGCTGGCCGAGCACGCTCGGCGCCGGCAGATCGAGGAGCCGATAGAGGCGCGAGAGGTTCTCGCGATAGAGCTCGTCGAACGCTTCCACGGTGCGCTGTGGATTGTGCGGGCCCGGCCACCAGAACCAGTCCGAAGCCTCGCACACGGCGAGCTGGCGCAGCGCCGCGCCGCACGCCTCCGGCGAGAGCCGGCCGCTCGCGACGACCAGATCGAAGTTCTGCTTGGCCGAGCAGATCAGGTCCCAGGCGTGGTTCTTCTCCGGCGAGCCGATCCAGGTCGAGAAATCGCCGTTGACCCAGCTTCCGGCAACGAGCCGCTCGAGCCGCGCCGGCCGGTTCGCCGAATCGGCGAGAACCGCCGCGAAAGTCGAGGTGCGGATGGCGGCGTGCTCCTCGAGCGCCTGATAGAGCGCGGCGAGAAAGTAGTAGCCGTTGTAGGCGTACGAGTCCCAGCAGTTCTCGCCGTCGAGCGCAATCGTGACGAGCGGCGCCGCGCCGGCGCTCTTCGCGGCGATCTCCTCCAGCGCGGCGACCAGGTTCGCCGCGGCGTCGTGGCTGTTCCACTTGCCGTACTCGAAGCCGATCAGGTCCGAGAGCCGGTCGTCGCGGAAGAACAGCGCGATCTCTTTTGCGCCGGCCTTCCACAGGTACGGCCGGTACGCGGCCCCGGCCGTCCAGGCGGCGCCGAGGCTGTTGGCGAGCAGGCGCGCGCCGCTTGCCGTCCACGCGCAGCCCCGCTCGGCGAGCAGCTCGGCGAAGTCGGCCGAGAGCCCGCCTTCCGCGGGCCACACCCCGGCGGGCGCCGGGCCGAAGCGCTCGCGATGCGATTCGAGCGCCGACTGAAGCTGCGCCCGCGCGCGGCCGTAGCCGCCGGGATACTGCGTCGACTGCGGCAGGACGGTCTTGCCGTTCGGCTCGCGCGCGGCGCTGAAGCTCATGAGGAGCGGCGCCATCGGATGATGGTGCGGCGTGGTCGAGATCTCGATCTGCCCCGCAGCGGCGAGCTTCGCGTAGCGCGGCACGATGCCGCTCACCAGCTCCGCCGCGAGGCGGAACAGCTCCATGCGGTCGGCGTGTGTGAAGCGCGTCCCGATCGCCATCAGCCGCGCCACCGCGGGCGATGCGCGGCGCGCCGCTTCGCCCGTCCAGCGCAAGTGGTACCAGGTGAGCAGGTCGAAGAAGTACTGGTCGGAGAGGTAGTGCAGCGAATCGGCGCCCCGCGAATTGAGCAGCGCGTAGAGCTCGTAGAGATGCTTGTAGGCGGCGGCGAAGGGCTGCGGCGGCGCATCGGCGTTGCCGCCGAAGCAGTGCTCGAAGATGTATTCGCGCTCGGCCTCGGCGAGCGGCTCGCCGTCGCGGCGCGCGAGCAGGCGCAGCAGCGGATCGTGCAGCTTGCCGCTCGCGAACTGCCCGGCGTAATCCTCGAGCTGGTCGAGGAGCACCGGCGTGAGGTTGACCACCGCGCGGATGCGCGGGTGGTTCTCGAGGTGCCACGCCATGTCGCTGTAGTCCTTCATGGCGTGCAGGTAGACCCACGGCTGGCGGAACTCGCCGCTCGCATAGTCGCGGTATTCGGGCTGGTGCATGTGCCAGAGCAGCACCAGCGTCAGCGGTCGCGCAGCCTCGGCCATGCTCACTTGCGGCTCACGAGGACCGGCACGCGCGACGAGCGAAGCACTTCTTCGGCGTCGCTTCCGAGGACCATGCGGCGCAGGCCGCGCCGGCCCGCGGTGCCCATGACGATGAGATCGGCGTGCCACTCGCGCGCCTCCTGCAGGACCGACCTCGCCGGATGGCCGGTGAGGCCGACATACACCGCCGTCTCCGTCGGCACGCGCCGCGCCCGGCACAGCGCCGCCTGCCGCTCGAGGAACCGGTTTCCCTGCTCGCGAATCGCCTGGAAGAGCTCCGCCCCGGTCATGCCTTCGGCCTTTCTACGGCGCGCGGGAATGGTCTTCGCGAGATGAACGAGCCGAAGGCGAGCCTTCTGGTCGCGCGCCAGCGCGATGGCCGTGTGCAGCCCGGCCAGCGAGGCGGGACTCGAGTCGACGGGGACGAGGATCCGCTTGAACATCGACCGATCATGGCGCGCGGGGGCAGTCAGGCATTGACTCAGGTCAAGCTCGCAATCTGCGCGCCTCTTACGATGCCACGCAGTGCAGCGGCTCCTGCAGCTCCTCTACCTCATGGCGCCGGCGTATCTCGCCAACATGGCGCCGCCGTTCCTCAAGTACTGGAACGGCTGGAACCGCCCCATCAGCCGCCGCTGGCTGGGCGAGCACAAGACGGTTGCCGGGGTGCTGCTCGGCGTCGCCGTGGCGCTTGCCGCTGCCTGGGTCCAATCGCGCATTGACTGGGCGGGCAGCCTCCTCTCCTACAGCGACTGGCCGCTCATCGGACTCGCGCTCGGCGGCGGCGCGCTGGCCGGCGACGCGATCAAGAGCTTCTTCAAGCGCGCGCGCGGCATCGCGCCCGGGCAATCGTGGATTCCCGCCGATCAGCTCGACTTTGTGCTCGGCGCGCTCGCCTTCGCCTGGCCGATGGCGCGGCTCGGCGGGCTCGACGTGGCTGTCATCCTCGTCGCGAGCTTTGCCGGCGATATCGCCGTGAACCACGCGGCCTATCGCCTGAAGATCCGCGATACGCCGTGGTAGGGCGCGACGAATTCGAACTCATCGCGCGCTACTTCGCGCCGCTCGCGCAAGGCGTGCCCGGCGCGTTCGGCCTGCTCGACGATGCGGCCCTCGTCTCTCCGGCGGCGGGCTGCGAGCTGGTGGCGAAGACCGATGCCGTCGTCGCCGGCGTTCACTTCCTTCCCGACGATCCGCCGGATCTCGTCGCGCGCAAGGCCCTGCGCGTGAACCTCTCCGACCTTGCCGCGAAGGGCGCCGTACCGCGCGCCTATCTGCTCGCCCTGATGCTGCCCGAAAGCGTCGGCGAGGACTGGCTCGCCGCATTCGCTCGCGGACTTGCCGCAGACCAGCAGGAGTACGCAGTACATCTCATCGGCGGCGACACCAACGCCACGCCGGGTCCGGTGACGATCGCGGTCATGGCCCTGGGCGAGGTGCCGGCCGGGCAAATGATCCGGCGCTCTGGCGCGCGCGAAGGAGACACGCTGTTCCTGACTGGAACGCTCGGCGACGCCGCGCTCGGCCTCGAAGCGCTGCGCGGCGTGTGGCCGGGCCTCGACGCGGGCGCGGCCGCCTTCCTCGCCGATCGGTATCGCCTGCCGAGGCCGCGCCTCGCGCTCGGCCCGAAGCTTCGCGGGCTCGCGAGCGCCGCGATCGACGTCTCGGACGGGCTGCTCGCCGACCTCGCGCATCTCTGCGAAGCCTCGCGGCTCTCGGCGGTCGTCGAGAGCGCGCGCATGCCGCTCTCGGCTGCCGTGAGCGCGGCGCTTGCGTTGCGTCCCGCCTGTATCGAAGCAGTGCTGACCGGCGGCGACGACTACGAGATTCTCTTCACCGCGCCTGCAGAAGCCGCCGCGGCGCTGAGCGCTTTGTCGCGCAGCCTCGGCGTGCCCATCACGCCGATCGGCCGAATGCAAGCCGGCGAAGGCGGAAAGGTCGTCGCGCTCGATGCCTCGGGGCAGCCCCTGGCGTTCCGCCGCGCGGGATGGACGCACTTCTGAGCAGACGCTAGCGCAGCGACTGGAGGAAGTCGAGCAGCTCGTCGAGCTCTTTCGGGTCGGTGATGCTCGCCGGCATGAGCGTTCCCGGCAGCTCCTTCGCCGGCGCCGAGAGGAAGCGGCGCAGCGACTCGCGGCTCCAGACGATGTCCGACTCGAGCGCGGCGCGCGAGTGCAGTCCGGAAGCTTCGCTGCCGGCCTTCTTGCCGACGATGCCGCGCAAGTCCGGCCCGATCGGCGAGTCCGCCGGGCCGGTGCCGCCGTGGCAGGTCTGGCAGCGCTGCACGAAGATCTTGCGGCCCGCATCGACCGATGCATCGGCCGCGGCGACGCCGCTCGCGGCGGCGAGAACTGCGGCAAGAAGCCAGGCGCGCATGGCGACGAGCGTACGGGGCCGCGCGGCCCGCGGTGTTGATCTGGCTCAATTGCCGGCCCGGCCCGCCGAAGGAACCCGGCACGCCCGCGGGGAAAGGGGAGGAGCGACGCGGGCGTGCCGGTAATGCACAGGCAACGCGCGCAGAGTACGAAGCGAATCTTTAAAGCGCCTTAAAGGCTGCGCCGCGCATAATGCGCCCGCCATGCGAGTGCTTCTCGTCGAGGACGACAGCGAGCTTGCCGCAGCGCTCGTCGCCACGCTGGCGCGCACCGGCCACGCGGTCGATACCGTGAGCGTGGGCACTCAGGCGCTCGCGGCGATCGCTACGCAGGAGTACGACGTCGTGCTGCTCGACATCGGCCTGCCGCGCATGGACGGCTTCGAAGTGCTGAAGCGGCTGCGCTCGGGCGGCAAGGCGGTGCCGGTGCTCATCCTCACAGCGCGCGACGAGCTCGACGACCGGCTGCGCGGGCTCAATCTCGGCGCCGACGACTACCTGGCGAAACCTTTCGAGCCGGCCGAACTCGAGGCGCGCATGCGCGCCGTCGTGAGGCGCGCGCACGGCCACGCCGCGGCGCGCATCGTCATCGGCAGGCTCGCGCTGGACAGCGCGAGCCGCGAGGTGCGAGTCGACGGGGAGCTGCTCAAGCTGAGCCCGCGCGACTACTCCGTGCTCGCTTTGCTCGCCGCAGCCGCCGGAAAACTGGTCAACAAGGAGCGCATCGTCGGCTCGATCTCCTCCTGGGATCGCGACTTCTCGGCCGCCTCGCTGGAGGTCTACATCCACCGGCTGCGCCAGGCGCTCGCCGACAGCGGCGTGGAGATCGTCACCCATCGCGGCTTCGGCTACCTCCTGCGTGAGAGCGCGCCCCGCAAGGCCTGAGAGCCTCCACCGGCGGCTCTTCGTGCGCCTGCTCTGGCCGCTGCTCGCCGTGCTCGCGGCGAGCGGCGCCGTCTCTTCGTATCTCGGCTCGCGCTTCACCGCGCAGGCCTACGACGCGGCGCTGCTCGATTCCGCGTTTTCGCTCGCCTCGCAGGTGCGCGTGGTCGAGGGCGCGCCGGCGGTGATGCTGACGCGCGAGGCGCTCGAGATCTTCGAGTGGGATACGGTCGACCGGGTGTTCTTCAAGGTCGCCACGCCCGACGGCGCCCTGGTCGCCGGCCTGCGCGGGCTGCCCGCGGCGTCCGACGCTGCCGGCGACGAGGCGGCGTTCTTCGACGCGCGCTTCGAGCGGGCCGACATCCGCGGCGTGACCATCCGCAAGGCGCTGGACGCCCCCGGCGGCGCGGTCCTCGTCACCGTCGCGGAGACCGTGCGCAAGCGCCACCGGCTGCGCCGCGACATCCTCGGCATCGTGCTGCTGCCGCAGCTGCTCGTGCTCGCGCTGACGTTCTATCTCCTGCGCTCGGGCATCGACCGCGGGCTCTCGTCGCTAGAGGCGGTAGTGCGCGACGTCGCGACGCGCGATCCGGCCGACTCGCGTCCGATCGAAGCCGGCGCGCTGGTGCAGGAGATCCAGCCCCTCGTCGCACGCTTCAACGGCCTGCTCGCCCGCATCGGCGAGACGATCGCCGCGCAGCGCCGCTTCATCGCCGACGCCTCCCACCAGCTGCGCACGCCCCTCGCCACCCTGCTGCTGCAGATCCATAACCTGCGCGCCCGGCCGCTTCCGGAAGAGCTCGCCGGAGAGCTCGCGCGCGTCGAAGGCACCGCGGAGCGCGCGGCGCGCCTGAGCCGCCAGCTCCTCGCCCTGGCGCGCACCGAGCCCGAGCACGCGCCGTCCCAGGAGTTCGAGCCGGTCGACCTCGCTTCCGCGGTGCGCGCCGCCGGCGAGGGCCTTATCGAGCGCGCCAGCGAGCTCGGCGTCGAGCTGCAGATCGAGACGCCCATCGCGCCGGTCGTGGTGCGCGGCCACGCGGCTGCGCTCGAGGAGATGGCCGCGAACCTGATCGACAACGCGCTGAAGCATGCGCGCTCGGGCGGCATCGTCAAGCTCGCGGTGTCCGACGGCGCTTCGCCGCGCCTCGTCGTCGAGGACCGCGGGCCGGGCATCGCGCCGCACGAGCTGCCGCGCATCTTCGAGCGCTTCTATCGCTCCGCAGAGGCGCGCAGCGAAGGCGCCGGGCTCGGCCTCGCGATCGTGCAACAGATCGCCGCGCAGCACGGCGCGAGCGTCTCGGTGGAGACGCGACCGCAACTCGAAGGCACGCGCTTCACGGTTGTCTTTAAGGCGCCTTTAACGCAC
>DASQYN010000165.1:0-5448 GCA_035639215.1 Burkholderiales bacterium | reverse complement strand
CGAGTGAACGGCGTGTCGCCGGGCGCCATCGCCTGGCCCGAGGACGGCCAGTTCGACCCGGCCGAGCGGGCCCGCATCGTTGCGACCACGCCGCTCGCGCGCGTCGGCTCGCCCGAGGACATCGCGCAGGCGGTACACTTCCTCGCCTGTGCCCGCTTCGTGACCGGGCAGATCCTCGCCGTCGACGGCGGCCGCTCCATCTTCCTCTAGGATCACCCATGGCATGGCTCTGGCTCACCCTGGCGGGACTTCTCGAGGTCGTCTGGGCCATCGGGCTTAAGTACACCGACGGCGTGACGCGCCTCTGGCCCTCGCTCCTCACCGGCGTGGCGATGATCGGCAGCGTCTATTTCCTCGCCCTCGCCGTGCGCACCATACCGATCGGCACCGGCTATGCGGTCTGGACCGGAATCGGCGCGGTGGGCGTGGCGATCCTCGGTATGATCCTCTTCGACGAGTCCCGCGACGTGGTGCGCCTGGGCTCGATAGCGCTCATCGTGCTCGGCATCGCCGGGCTGAAGACATTCTCATGACCTCCGTCCCCGTCCGCCTCGCCGACACCCGCAGGGCCGATTACGAGCAGCACAAGCTCGCCAAGCGCATCCGCCGCCAGGTCGGCGAGGCGATCGCCGACTTCTCCATGATCGAGGCGGGCGACCGGGTGATGGTCTGCCTCTCGGGCGGCAAGGACAGCCACGCGCTGCTCGATGTGCTGATCTCGCTGCGGCAAAAATCCCCGGCGGCCTTCGAGCTGATTGCCGTCAACCTCGACCAGAAGCAGCCGGGCTTTCCGGCGCACGTGCTTCCCGAGTACCTCGAGTCGCGCGGCGTGCCTTATCGGATCGTCGAGCAGGACACCTACTCGGTGGTGAAGCGCCTCGTGCCGGAAGGGGCGACGATGTGCTCGCTCTGCTCGCGCCTGCGCCGCGGCGTGCTCTACCGCGCGGCGGGCGAGCTCGGCGCGACGAAGATCGCCCTCGGTCACCATCGCGACGACATTCTCGCCACCTTCTTCCTCAACCTGTTCCACGGCGGCAGCCTCAAGGCCATGCCGCCGAAGCTGCGCTCCGACGACGGCCGCCACGTGGTGATCCGCCCGCTCGCCTACGTGGCCGAGGAAGACCTCGCCGCGTACGCCGGGCAGAAGCGCTTTCCGATCATTCCCTGCACGCTGTGCGGCTCGCAGGACAACCTGGAAAGGCAGAGCATCGGCGAGATGCTGCGCGAATGGCGGCGGCGCTATCCCGGGCGCATCGAGTCGATGGTGCGCGCGCTGGGCGAAGTGCGGCCTTCGCATCTCATGGACCGGCGGCTGTTCGACTTTTCGGCGCTGAAATGAAAAAACCCACCGTACTCGAGCTGAAGCGCAAGAAGGGCGAGCGCCTCGCCATGCTCACCGCCTACGACTATCCGAGCGCCAAACTGGTGGCGGAAGCGGGCGTCGATCTCATCCTCGTCGGCGACTCGCTCGGCATGGTGGTGCTCGGCTACGACACCACCAACCCGGTGACCGTGGACGACATGGTGCACCACACGCGCGCCGCGCGGCGCGGCGCGCCGGAGGCATTCCTCATCGCCGACATGCCGTTTCTCTCCTACGGCACCGCCGAGCAGGCGCTCGACACGGCGGCACGGCTCATGAAGGATGCCAGCGCCGACTCGGTGAAGCTGGAAGGCGGGGCGGAGAGCGTGCCGATCGTCGAAGCGCTGCAGCGCGCCGGCGTACCGGTGCTCGGCCATGTCGGCCTCACGCCGCAGACCGCTTCCGCGCTCGGCGGCTACAAGCTGCAGGGCAAGGACGAGGCCACCGCGCGGCGGGTCGTCGAGGGTGCGGCCGCCCTGGAAGCGGCCGGCTGCTGGGGCGTCGTGCTCGAGCTCGTCCCGGCGGAGCTCGCGCGCATCGTCACGCAGCGCGTCGCCATTCCGACGATTGGCATCGGCGCCGGCGCGCATTGCGACGGGCAGGTGCTCGTCTTCCATGACGTGGTGGGCCTTTTCAGCGGCTTCACGCCCACCTTCGTGAAGCGCTACACCGAGGCGGGCAACGCCATCCGCGAGGCGTGCGCACGCTACGCCGCGGAAGTGCGAAGCGGCGCTTTCCCGGGCGAGGCGCAGAGCTTCCCCATGAAGGAAGAAGTGCTGAAGCGGCTCTACGGCAGCTGACTCTGGGCAATAAAGCCTATGCCTGGCGCCGGCGCATGAGCCGTTTGGCGTCACGGACGATGGCTAGAATGCCGCTTCCCGTGACCTCGCGACGCTTCGCCCGGCTCATTGCCTTTCCGGCCCTCGCCGCCCTGGCCGGCCTCGCGCAGGCCGCCGGCCTCGCCCCCGACCCTGCGACTACGCCGGAAGCCGTGGTGCAGGTCTACGGAGCGCGCACGCTGGGGATGAAAGGCCTCTTCGGCGTGCACACCTGGATCGCGGTGAAGCCGAGCCGCGCACCGTCGTGGACGGTGTACGAGGTCATCGGCTGGCGGCTGCGCTGGTCGGACGACGCGGTGGTGATCCGCGAGCGGCAGCCGGACGCGCCCTGGTTCGGCGCGCCGGTCGAGCTCTACGCCGACAAGCGCGGCGCCGGCGTCGACGCGCTGATCCAGCGCATCGACGAGGCGGCGCGGCACTATCCCTACGCGCATACCTACACGCTCTGGCCGGGGCCCAATTCCAACACCTTCGTCGCCTGGATCGCGCGCGCGGTGCCGGAACTCGAGGTCGACCTTCCGGCGACCGCGGTCGGCAAGGATTTCATCGGCCGCTCGCTCGTCGCGCGCGCGCCTAGCGGCAGCGGCTACCAGTTCTCGCTCGGCGGCGTGTTCGCCGTGGCGGCGAGCCGCATCGACGGCTTCGAGCTCAACCTGCTCGGCCTCAACTTCGGCGTCAGCGGCTCGGGGGTCAAGCTGCCGCTCGTCGGCCGCATCGGGTCGGTCAAGGCGGCGACCGCCGCCCAGTAGCGCCTTTTCCTTGGACGAGTTGCGCCAGGAGTTCGTGCGGCAGGCCGTCGTCTGGGCGCCGACCGTCGGCGTCGCGCTCGGCCTGCTGGTGTTCTTTTCCCTGCTCGCCCGCGTCGCGCATTTCGCGGTGCTGCGCCTCGTGCGGCGCAAGCGCGCGCATGTCGCGCTCGGCGAGCTGCTGGCGAGCGTCGCGCATGTCGCGCTGAACGCCCTCGGTGTCATCACCGCGCTCGGCACGCTCGGCGTGAATATCACCGGCATCGTCGCCGGCCTGGGCTTGACCGGCTTCGCCCTCGGCTTCGCCTTGAAGGACTCGATCGCCAACCTGCTGGCCGGCGTGATGATCCTGCTCTACCGGCCGTTCGAGGTCGGCGACCGCATCGACGTCTCAGGCCTCGCGGGCACCGTCGTGCACGTCGACTTGCGCTACACCGAGCTCGACAACGAAAAGGAGCGCGTGCTGGTGCCCAACTCGAGGATGCTCACCGACCCGATCCGAGTCGCCAAGCCGCCCGCGCAAGACACCGCGGGCTAGCTCGTCTTGACGTAGCTCACTTCGAGGCGCACGTTGAGGAGCGCCTGGCGCTTCTCTTCCTTCACCACCTTCAGCGCGCGCTGCAGGGCCGGCATCAGCTCCCTGGGGTCGCTCACGCGCTCGCCGTGCCCGCCGCTCGCCTGGACGACGTGCTCGAAGCGCGGCGACGGCTCGAGCGTGGCGAAGGGCGGCTCTTTCATTGCGGCGGCCTCGCCCTTCGGATAGACGGAGAGCGTCGAGCGGTGCACCGCCGCCCAGCGCGCGTTGTTGGCGATGATGAAGAGCACCGGCAGCTTCATTGCCTCGGAGACGAAGTGGCCGGCGGTGGGATTGCCGAACATGTAGGCGCCGTCGCCGAGCATGCAGATCACGGTCTTCTCCGGCGCGGCGAGCTTCGCGCCGAGCGAGGCGCCGAGTCCCCAGCCGAGCCCGCCGGCCGAGGCGCTGCCGAAATAGCGGCCGCTCGAGCGGAAGGTGAGCTCCTCGAGCACCGCCGGGTACTCGTTGACGAGGATCGTCTCCTCGTCGAGCAGCGTGTTCACGCAGGCCGAGAGCCACTTGGCGGAGATGGCGGCCGGCGCCGGATCGACGCCGCTGCGCGCCTTGCCGCGCATCTCCGAGGAAAGCTGGCTGATCGCCTTGCGCCGCTCCTCGATCGCCTTCACCGACACCGCCTGCTTCTGCGCGCTGCGCCAGAGCGCCTGCAGGGCGGGCGCGACGGCGCCGCTCAAAGCGAGGTCCGCCCGGAAGCCGCGCAGCGGATAGCGAGCGAAGAGCGGATCGGCGCCGATGTGCACGACCTTCGCCTCGCGCCTGGGGCCGCCTTCCTTAGGAATCCAGGGCACGTCGCATTCGACGACCAGCACGAGGTCGGCTTCCTTGAGCAGCGCGTGCGGGTCCCAGCCGCAGTGCATCGGGTGCTCGGTGGATAGGGCGAGATAGCGCGGCCGGTAATGCACCACCGGAACGGCGAGCGCCTGGGCGAGCTGCTCGATGGCGCGCGCCCCTTCCGGCGTGCGCCCGCCGTTGGCGGTGATGAGCAGCGGATGCTGTGCCTTGGCGAGGAGCTTCGCCGCCTGTTCGAGCGCTTCCGGATCGGCGGCGGGCGGCGCCGTCGCCGCCTGCGTGGCGACGGGCGAAATGTCCTTCGAAAACGGCGCGGCGAGGACTTCCCTCGGCAACGTCACGTACACCGGCCCCTGCGGCTCGCTCTTCGCGATGGCGAGCGCGCGGTCGAGCACCGTTTCGACCTGCTCGGCGTGGCGCAGCTCGTAGTCCCACTTCATGAACTCGCGCAGCATCGCCCCCTGGTCGAAGTGCTCCTGCGCCCAGTGGATGTAGTTGTTGCGCGCCGCCGGCAGCGCGCCCGATTCCGTGACCGGCGTGCGGCCGGCGGAGAAAAGGATCGGGATGTTCTGGCGCGAGGCGTTGATGAGGCCGTTGATCGCGTTCGCCGTGCCGACGCCGACGTGCACCATCATCGCCTGCGCGCGGCCGCTCACCATCGTGTAGCCGTGCGCCATCGCGACGCCCATGTTCTCGTGCGGAACGATTACCACGCGAGGCAGCCGCCAGCCGAGCTTCTGGCCCTTGGCGTAGGCCTCGACGACCGGCGCGAAATCGGTGCCTCCGTTCGCGAACAGGTATTCGACGCCGCGCGCGGCGAGCAGGCCAAGCCAGGCTTCGGCGGCGGTCTCTGGCTTGAGCTGCAGCTGCGGCTCGACCCTCGCGGGCTCGACGTTCTTGGGCGCTACCGGCTGCGCCGCGGGCGCGGCTTGTGCTTTCATCTGCTGCGTCACACTAAGCGGCGTCGCTTGGGGTTTCGAGGCTTCGGCGGCCGGTTTCGCCGACGCAGGGTTCGACGGTTCCGGCTTGGACGCGGTGGATTTGAGGTCGGCTGGCGGTTTTATGGGGATCGTGCGCTCGTCCATGAAAACGATGTTAGTCCTAGTCCAAAAGGTC
>DASQYN010000164.1:0-10218 GCA_035639215.1 Burkholderiales bacterium | reverse complement strand
GCAAGCTGCCGATCCCGATCCGCCTCGAGTACTGGAGCGGCAGCGGCTTCGTGACCAATACGATCGACACCTGCACGACGCTCGCCACCTCCGACATCGCGCTCGATTTCACGCCGGTGACCAATCTCACCTCCTGCGAGACCCGCGTCGAGACGAGCCCGATCACGTTCAGCGACCCGAGCCATCCGGGGGTGGGCAGCGTGGTGCTAAGCGCCTCGGGCGCCGGCAACAACGGCACCGTCCTGCTGACGGCGAATCTCAACGCCGCGAGCGGCAGCTACTGCAATGCCGGCGGCAGCTACGTAGCGGCGAGCAGCTCGAACAAGCCGTATCTGCTCGGCCGATGGAGCGATGCCGCGGACCCGGACGGCAACGCGAACACGTTCTACGACGACGCGGCGAGCGCACGGGCGGGTTTCGGCCTCTACGGCTCGCAGCCGAACAGCTTCATCTTCCTGCGCGAGCGCTACTAGCGGGAGGCCTTGGTCTCGACGAGGAAACGGTCGCGAAGCTGCGGCTGGCCCGAGTACTCGTCGAGCGTCGGCTGCATGGCGCCGGCCAGCGCGTCGAGCCGCTCGCCCGGCGCGGGATGGGTCTTGAACATCATCGCCACCGCGGAGTCCTGCGGGTTCATCGCCTGCAGCGTCTGCAGCACCGCGGGCAGGCCGTAGGCGTCGTAACCGCCGCGCGCGGCGATGACCACGCCGAGGCGGTCCGCCTCGAGCTCGTCGCCCTTGTCGAGGCCGCGCGAGTACATCTCGGCGCCGAAGTTGACGAGCTTCTGCTTCGCTTCTGCGTTCATGTTGCCGAACGCCATCGACGCCGCATCCCCGCCCAGGCTCGCGAGCGCGCCCTTCTGGATCGCTTTCAGATGGTGCTTCTTCACCACGTGCACGATCTCGTGCGACAGCACGCCGGCGAGCTCGGCCTCGCTCGTCATCTTGTCGAGCAGGCCGCGGGTGATGAAGATCGTGCCGCCCGGCACCGCGAAGGCGTTGAGCTGCGGCGCGTCCAGCACGCCGAACTGCCAGGGCAGGTCCGGCCGCTCCGATTGTGAAGCGAGCCAGCGGCCGACGTTGTTGACGTAGCGCTGCAGGCGCGGCTCGGCAACCAGCGGGGCGGCGCCGAGCAGCCGCGCGGCGACGTCGTGGCCGATCTGGATCTCTTCGTCCTGCGGGATATCGCGCGTCGCCTTGACCACGTTCTTCGCCGTGTCAACGAGGCGGTTCAGGTCCAGATTGCGCAGGTTGAACTGCGCGTGCGCGGTTCCTGAAAACGCGAGCGCCGCGAGGACGAGCAGCAGATTCCTCATGGCTTCGGGTAATCCACGGCTTTCGCCTTCAGCTTGCCTTTCGCCGCGAAGGCGGCTGCGGCGTCCGGCCGCGCCGCGAAGCTCTTCATCTTCGCAAGCTCCGCCGGATTGGGCTGCGCGTTGGCAAGCTGCTGCTCGTCGAGGCCGCGCACGCCGGTCGTCACTTGCGTGCCGCTCGAGCCGGTGCGCGCGACGTTGAAGAGCTGCGCGACGCCGCTGTCGCCTTTCTTCGCCGCGCCCGGGCCGCCGTAGCGCAGCGCGAGCATCTTCACCCAGCCTTCGCCCTCGGCCGCCTTGACGCGCGTCCAGCCGCCCTTGCGCTCGAGCGCGTCGACGGCGCTGTTCGCCGCGAGCGCGGCCACTGTCTCGGCATCGGTGGCCGGCAGCCGCTTGAGCTCGGTGGCACGGATCAGCGTCGCCGGATCGGCGAGCGAAATCGCGGGAAGAAAGAGCAGCAGCCAGGCGATCTTCATTTTTTGCGCCGCGGTTCGTAAAGCTGCACTTCCCGAGCGCGTCCCTTCACTTTATAGGAACCCGCCGGAACAAAGTCAAACGCCCCGCCGCAGCGCTCCATGGTGTCGCGCGACACCAGGATGCGCCGTTTCGCATCCTTGGTGAGGCCCTCGATGCGGCTCGCAAGATTGACGGTGTCGCCGATCGCCGTGTACTCGAGACGCTTCTGCGAGCCCATGAGGCCGACCACCGCCGGGCCGGAGTGCAGGCCGATGCCGACGTCGAAGTCGATGTGCTCGGCGCCGAGCTCGCGCTTGAAGGCCTGCAGGGTGTCCGCCATGTCGAGCGCGCAGGCCACCGCGCGGCGCGCGTGCTCCGCATCGTCGAGCGGCGCGCCCCAGATCGCCATGATGCAATCGCCGATGAACTTGTCGAGCGAGCCGCCGTGGTGGAACACCACGTCGACCTGCAGCGAAAAGTAGCGGTTGAGGAGCGCGATCACCTCCTCGGGCTTGCGCGTCTCGGAGAGCGTGGTGAAGCCGCGGATGTCGGAGAAAAGCAGCGTCACGTCGCGCCTTCCGGTCTCGATGCCGCCGCGCTCGACGAGCTGCCGCGCGACGTGCGGGTTGGTGAAGCGCGAGAACTGCTCGAGCGCCGCCCGGCGCGCGTTGCGCTCGCGCAGGTAATTGTCGAGCGAGGCGGCCGCGTAAAACGTCCAGCCCGCCACTACGGGCGTCAGCACAGGGGCGAGCATCAGGTGGCCAACCAGGGTCCAGCTTCCCCAGAGCAGCGCTGCGCTCGCCACGGCCAGCGCCGCGCCGGTCACGCGTACGTCGACGCCTCGGTCGAATGCAAGATAGAGCACGAAGAGCAGGGCGATTCCTGCGACGGCGGGAACCCATGGCGGAACGGTTCGCATCCAGCGGCTGTTCTTCAGGTTCTCGATCGCCGTGCCGAGGATCTCGGCGCCGGGATGCAGGCTGTCGATCGGCGTTACGCGCAGGTCGTGCAGTGCGCTCGCCTCGGCGCCGACGATGACGATCTTGCCGGTGAACTCGTTCGCCGGCCGGGAGCGCTTCAGCCGGTCGAAATCCTGGTAGACATCGCTGAACGAGACGCGCGGGATATCGCCCTTGCGGCCGCGCCAGGCGAGAACGATGTCGTCGGCGTCGGGCACCGCATAGCCGAGGTCGAACGCGACCCGGGCCGGGAGCGAAGGGATGTGCCAGCCGCCGATGACCTCGCGCAGCAGATAACGCCGCCCGACGCCGTCGCTGTCCGCATCGAAGGCGATCAGCCCGGCGCGCCATTGCTCGGGCGGCAGGATGAGCGGCGGGATGAGCGCCGCGCGAGCCTGCGGATCCGCGTTGGCCAGCCGGGCGAGGCCGAGGTACGGGGCGAGCTTGACGATCGGCACGCGATCCGACTCCTTCGGCACCGGCAAATGCAACAGCGGAAAGTAGGTGTTGTGATGCTGGGCCACGGTCTCGGCGAACGCCGCGTCGTCCTGGGGCCGGAAGGTATCGGCCTCCGCGAAGGCGATGTCGAACACGATGGCGCGCGGCTTCTGCGCGGCAAGGCCTTCCAAGAGCTGCGCGTAGACGGCGCGCGACCACGGCCAGCGGCCCGCCTCCTTCTCCATGCTGGCGAGGCTCTTCTCGTCGATATTGACGATGACGATGTCGGGATCAGGGAGAAGCTTGGCCGCCTGGCTGCGCACGAAGCTGTCGAGCAGCCGGTTCTCGAGCGGCTGCAGGGCGCGCAGCCAGAAGAGCTCGAGCGCGGCCAGGGCCATCACGGCGAGCGCCAGGAGCGGTAGGGTGCGCTTCATCGGCCGTGCATCGTTTCCCGCAGCACGCCGAAGAGCTGCACGCTCGCGTCGATCTCGTCGCGGTTGATGGAGACGCTTTCCACGTTTACGCCCAGGGGAATCGCTCCTGAATACGCTCCGTCGAGGATACGCCGCAGGTTATCGCGGCAGATCTCGATCGAGCGCTCGAGCGGCCGGGCGGCGCCGAGGATCGCCTGAGCGGTCTCCGGGGCGACATTGATGCCGAGCCAGCGCATGAAGGCGAGCGTCTTCTCCCGGCCGCAGGGGGCGAAGGTGAGGACGATGCGGCGCGGCTCGACTCCGGCGCCGCGGCAGTCGCGCAGGTAGTCGGCGAGCAGGCGCTGCGTCGGCGGCGCGTGATAGACCGCCTGGGAGATGAAGAAGCCGCAGCCTTCCACTCCTTTCGCCAGGAGGCGCGCCGCTTCGCTGCGCGCTTCGGTGTGGCGCTCGGCGATGGCGACGCCGCCGACGCTGAAGCGGGCGGGATGCTCGGCGGCGATGCGTATGGCGCGGGAGAGAGAAAGCGCGTAGCGCACCCCGGAGGTCGGGCGGCCGACGACCGAGATGAGCCTGAGGTCTGCCTGCGCCGACTCGACGAGCCAGGCTCGCCAGGCGGCTTCGTCGAGCGTGCCGAGCGCCTTGTAGACGATCGGCGAAAGTCCGGTCCGCTCCCTGAGCAGCGCGGAATACGAGCGGGGGTCGACCGTGGCGAGGAAGGGAAAGGGACGCGGCTGGGCGCTGCGGCCGCTTTCGTCCTGGATGTCGTAGACGACGACGCCGTCGACGCTCTGGCGGCGCAGGCGCTCGCCGAGCTTCTGCGCGGCGTTGAACACCTGTTCCGGCAACGCGCCGGCGCGGGGCGGCGTGGTGCCGTAGAGGAAGACGGGCTGCCCGGCGTCAAGCAGCCGGGCGCGCAGATCCATCGAGGTAGGGCTTCAGCGCCGCGTAGACCGTCGCATTGACGGGCGCCTCGAGCCCGAGCTCGCGCGCCATGCGGGCGACGGCGCCGCAGAGCCACGGCGCTTCCAGCTTGCCGCCCGCCTCGAGGTCGTGCGCCATGGACGCCTTCATCTCGTAGGGCAGCGAGTCGAGCGCTTTCATGCGCGTCGGAATGAAGTCGTCGGCGAGCTTTACGCCGCGCGCGCGGCCGACCGTCCACGTCTCGCGCATCGCCTGCTCGAAGAGCCCGCGCAGGTCGGGATCGGCGCGCACCACGCCGAGCGGCGCGCGCGACGCCGCGGTGGCGCTCGACACGGCGACCAGGAAGACGAACTTCTCCCAGATCGCGCGAATCACGTCTTCGGCCATCTCGGCGTTGATGCCCGCCTGCTTGCATGCGGCAAGAAATTTCTCCGCGGCGGGCTGCTGGTCGGGGAGCAGCGGCCCGAACTGAAGGCGGCACATCTGGCCGATGTGCTCGATCACGCCCGGCGCCGAGATGCGCGAGGCGATGTAGGCCGAGCCGCCCATCACCGGACGCTCGCCGAACACCTTGCGCAGCGCGTCCACCGACTCGACGCCGTTCTGGAACGGGATCACCACGCCGCCGCCGGCAAGGAGCGGGCGGATGCTCTCCGCGGCGGCCGAAGTGTCCCAGAGCTTCACCGCGAACATCACCACGTCCACCGGCCCGATTTCCTCGGGCCGCTCGTAGACCTTTACGGCGAGCTTGGCGTTGCCGAGCGGGCTCTCGACCGTCAGGCCGTTCTTGCGGATCGCGGCGAGGTGCCGGCCGCGCGCGATGAAGGCGACGTCGTGGCCGGCCTGCTGCAGCCGGGCGCCGAAGTAGCCGCCGACGCCGCCGGCGCCGATAGCGGCGATTTTCATGCTAGTAGCGGTAGTGGTCCGATTTATACGGACCCTGCTTCGGCACCCCGATGTAGCGCGCCTGGTCGTCCGTCAGCTCCGTGAGCTGCGCGTTGAGGGTTTTCAACTGCAGGCGGGCCACCTTCTCGTCGAGCTGCTTCGGCAGGATGTACACGCCGATCGGGTAATTCTTGTTGTTCGTATAGAGCTCGATCTGCGCCAGCGTCTGGTTGGCGAAGGACGAGCTCATCACGTAGGACGGGTGGCCGGTCGCGCAGCCGAGGTTCACGAGCCGCCCCTCGGCGAGCATGATGATGCGTTTCCCGTCCGGGAAGATGACGTGGTCGACCTGCGGCTTGATGTTCTCCCACTTATAGGATTTGAGGCTGGCGATGTCGATCTCGTTGTCGAAGTGGCCGATGTTGCACACAATGGCGTTGTTCTTCATGCGCTTCATGTGCTCGTGGGTGATCACCTTGAAGTTGCCGGTGGCGGTGACGAAGATGTCCGCCTTGTCCGCGGCATAGTCCATGGTCACGACGCGGTAGCCCTCCATCGCCGCCTGCAGCGCGCAGATCGGGTCGATCTCGGTGACCCACACCTGCGCCTGCAGCCCGCGCAGCGCCTGCGCCGAGCCCTTGCCCACCTCGCCGAAGCCGGCGATCACCGCGACTTTGCCCGCCACCATGACATCGGTCGCGCGCTTGATGCCGTCGACCAGCGACTCGCGGCAGCCGTAGATGTTGTCGAACTTCGACTTGGTCACCGAGTCGTTGACGTTGATCGCCGGGAACAGCAGGCGCTTCTCCTTGGCCATGGCATAAAGGCGATGCACGCCCGTGGTTGTCTCCTCGGTCACGCCCTTGATGTCCTGCGCCATCTTCGAGTACCAGCCGGGCTGCGCCGCGAGACGTTTCTTGATGGCCCTAAACAGATATTCCTCTTCTTCGCTGCCCGGCTTGCCGATCACGGAACCGTCCTGCTCGGCGCGCTTGCCCAAGTGCACGAGGAGCGTGGCATCGCCCCCGTCGTCGAGAATCATGTTCGGCCCGCGGCCGTTGCCGAAGTCGAAAATCTTGTGCGTGAAGTCCCAGTACTCCTCGAGCGACTCGCCCTTGTAGGCGAAGACCGGCGTGCCGGAAGCCGCGATCGCTGCCGCGGCGTGGTCCTGAGTCGAGAAGATATTGCACGAGGCCCAGCGCACCTCGGCGCCGAGCGCCTTCAGCGTCTCGATGAGGACCGCGGTCTGGATCGTCATGTGGAGCGAGCCGGCGATGCGCGCGCCTTTCAGCGGCTGCCTCGCCGCGTACTCGGCGCGGATCGCCATGAGCGCCGGCATTTCGGACTCGGCGATCGCCATCTCCTTGCGGCCCCAGTCGGCCAGGGCGAGATCGGCAACGTGAAAATCGGTGAATTTCGAATCTGCGGCTTTCATCGTGAGGTCTCCGGAAAAACAAAGCGCCCGCACCGTTTCCGATGCGAGCGCCGTTGAATTTAGCTGAGCCTGACCCCGCGCTCTATCGTGAAGCCATTCGGAGGGAGCCGAATGGCCCGGTGGGCGGAGACGCAACGCTCCTCAGCGGGGCGGATTCTACCCGGTCGCACTTCCTTTTCAAACCCCGGCAAACCCTGCATCCTTGGCCTCGTGCCCGCCTCGGTCGTCGCCAGCGTGGTGTTTCTGCGCATTCAGGAGTTTGCCCGCCGTCCGGCGAGCGAGCAGGCGCGCTTGCGCGCGCAGCTCGAGGCGGCGATCGCGGTGACCGCGTCGGAGATAGCGCCAGCGCGGCGCCTCGTCCTCGAGGCTTCCGACGGCGCCGCGGTGGCGATCTTCGGCGATCCGCTCGCCGCCCTGCGCCTCGCCCGGCGGGCGCTCGGCGCCGGCGCCGCCGGCCTGCCGCTCTCGGCGGGCATCAACCACGGCGCGCTGCAGCTCTCCGGCCGCAAGGGCGGCGAGGCGATGACCGGAGACGGCATCGCCGTCGCTGCCGCGGTCGCGGAATTCGCTGGCCCGGCGCGGCTCTTCGCCTCGCGCGCTTTCCGCGATGCGGTGGCCGACAGCGAGCCGGGGCGCGAGGTCATGCTCGTGCCGGCGGGCAGCTTCAAGGATCCGGGGCTGCGCAGCCACGAGGTCTTCGCCGTGGACGAAAAAGCGCCGGCGCGCCGCCGCCGGCGCTATGCCGCGGTGAGCCTGGCGCTCGTCGTCGCGCTGCTCGGCGGCGGGCTGGCTTCCCGCATCTCGCACGAAGGCCGCAAGCCGCTCGTGGAGGCTTTCATGAACAAGGTGCCGTACGTGCGCGCTCTGGTGCAGCGCGCGAGCTACCGCTGATGGCCAAGAAAAAGATCGGCCGCTACCGCGTCCTAGGCGAGCTCGGCCGCGGCGCGATGGGCATCGTCTACAAGGCCGAGGACCCGAACCTCGACCGCACCGTCGCGCTGAAGACGATCATCGTCGACCCCGAGGCCGAGGGCGTCGACGAATACCGCAAGCGCTTCATCCTCGAGGCGAAGGCGGCCGGCAAGCTGAACCACCCGAACATCATCACCACCTTCGACTGCGGCGAGCACGACGGGCTCGCGTACCTGGCGATGGAGCTGCTCGAAGGCACCGACCTGCGCTCGCGCATGATGAAGGAGGCGATCCCGCCGGCCGAGGCGGTCGAGATCGCGCGCCAGGTCGCCGAGGGCCTCGCGTATGCCCACGAGCGCGGCGTCGTGCATCGCGATATCAAGCCCGGCAACATCATGATCAATAAGCGCGGCCAGGTGAAGATCATGGATTTCGGCCTCGCCCGCATGCGCGCCGCCGACCACAAGACCAGCACCGGCATGGTGCTCGGCACGCCGCGCTACATGTCGCCGGAGCAGATCTGCGGCCAGCCGGTCGACCAGCGCTCCGACGTCTTCTCGCTCGGCATCGTGCTCTACGAGATGCTTACCGGCACGCGCCTTTTCTCCGGCGAGGACATGGCGCAGGTCACGCACCAGATCACCGAATTCGAGCACGTTCCGCCGACGCGGCAGGTGCCCGGGCTGCCGGCGATGGTCGATTTCGTCGTCGCGCGCGCGCTGAAGAAGGATCCGACGGTGCGCTACCAGGACGCGCGCGAGCTCGCCGCCGACCTCGCCACCTGCGCCGCCGAGCTGCGCAGCCGCGAGGACGTCACGCCGAGCGGCGAGAGCACCAAGACCCTGCGCCTCGAAGCGGAGAAGGGCGACAAGCGCATCGAGGCGCCCGCAGCGCGCGCCATCGCCATCGACACTCGGCTGCCGCTCTCGGCGCTCCTCGACCCGGCGCCGGCGTTGCGGCGCCTGAAGGACGGCGCCTACACGCACCCGCCGCGGCCGGTGGGGTTGATCCGGCGCGCGCTGCTCGACCGGGCGGTGCGTGGCCTCTTCCTTACCCTGGTCCTCGCCGGCGCCGCGGGCGCGTGGCTCGCGCTCGTCAAGCTCTGATCAGCGGCTCTCGAAGGTGATGAGCCCCATGCCGGTCGTCATGGGCGCGTAATAGTGGCGGTGGATGCGGCGCGCGTCGGCACCGACCGCGCCGCGCATGACATGCCACATGATGAGCTCGACTGCCTCCGCGCCCGCCTGCTCCATCAGCTCCTGGTGCGTCATTGCGGCGAGCGCCTCCGGCTCGCGCTCCAGGCGGTCGAGGAAGCTCCGGTCGAAGGCTTCGTTCATGTAGCCGAAGCGCTTGCCCTGCAGCTGGTGCGACATGCCGCCGGTGCCCATGACCACCACTTTCAGGTCTTTCTCGTAGGAAGAAACCGCTCGGCGAATCGCTTCCCCCAAGCGGTAACACCTTCGCCCCGTCGGCAGCGGATGCTGGATCACGTTCACCTGCAGCGGCACTGCCTTGACCGGCCAGCCTTCGCCGGTGTGCGGGAAGCACAGGTTCATCGGCACGAGGAAGCCGTGCTCGACGCCCATCTCCTGGCAGACGGTGAGGTCGAACTCGTCCTCCACCAGCGACTCGCAGAGATGGATCGAAAGCTCGACCTCGCCCGGCACCTCGGGCAGCGGCCGCGTGCCGAAGCCTTCGTCGGCGATCGGATAACGCTCGGCGACGCCGAGGGCGAAGGTCGGATACTTGTCGAACGGGAAGTCGGCCGCGTGATCGTTGTAGACGACAATCGCCACGTCGGGCTTGAGCTTCGCCAGCCACTCCCGCACCGGCACGTAGGCATCGGAGAGCGGCTTCCACGCCGGAGTCTGCATCTTGCCGCGGTCGTAGGCCACGCCGACCGAGGGGACGTGCGACAGGCCCAGACCCGCAACCACACGCCCCATGCTACGTGGCGTCCTTCAGGTTGCGCGTCGAAAGGAACTGCTCGTAGGTCTCGCCGCGCATCTGGGCGCCCATCTTGTAGAGGCCGTTGCCCGTGACCGAGCCGATCTTGAGGAGGTAATAGATGTTGGTACCCGCCTCGATCAGGCCCTGGAAGTCGCGATTGCGCACCAGCGCCTTCTCCGTGTCGGTGAGCGAGAACCGCTGCAGAAAGCTCTCCTCGTCGCGCTGGAACGCGGCGCGGTTTTCCGGCTTGCAGAGCGCCGCGCAGAGCCTGTTCAGCCGCATCCCGCGCCGCGAGGCGCGCAGGTCGAAGACGGTGGTGTCCGGAATGGGGCGAACTACTTGCCGCCCCATACTTCCTTCGCCACGTCCATGCAGAGCTTCAGCTTCGCGACTTCCTGGTCGACCGTGAGGTTGTTGCCGTGGTGCGTGCTCGAGAAGCCGCACTGCGGCGACAGGCACAGGTTGTCGAGCGCGATGAACTTCGACGCCGCCTCGATGCGGCGCTTGAGATCGTCCTTC
>DASQYN010000163.1:0-4469 GCA_035639215.1 Burkholderiales bacterium | reverse complement strand
GGATCAGCTGCGCAGCGACGGAGTCGACGGCCTTCCGCTTCACGCCGCGCAGCCGGCTTTCCGCTTCTACCGACGTGTAGCGCTCGTCGACGCGCGCCACCGGCAACCGAAAGCGTCCCTCGAGCTGCCGCGCGAAGCGTTCGACGCGCGGCGCAAGCGGATGGGGGCCGGCTTCGCGCACCGGCAATCCCACCACCAGCCTGGCCGGGCGCCACTCGGCAACAAGCTTCTGGATCTCCGCAAGGCCGCTGACAGCGGGAAGCGGATGGGCGGTACCGAGCTCGCGCTCGCCGACCGCCACACCAATGCGCTTCAAGCCGAAATCGAAGGCGAGGACAGTTCCGTTGGCTCGCGCGGGACGTTCGGCCCGCTCAGGCATGTCCTGCCGCGTCCTGCAGGCGGGCGTAGTCCAGGCCGAGCAGCTCCATTGCCGCGGGCAGGCGCTCCTCGGCCGGCACGTCGAAAAGGATCGCGTCACGCGCTTCCACGGTGAGCCAGGCGTTCTGCGAAATCTCGTGCTCCAGCTGGCCGGGCGACCAGCCCGCGTAGCCGAGCGTGACGAGGAGCCGGGTCGGCCCTTCGCCGCGGCCCACCGCCTCGAGGATGTCCTTCGACGTGGTTAGGCCTATTGCCTCGCGCACGCGCAGCGTCGACTGCCAGTTCCCGGCCGGCTCGTGCAGCACGAAGCCCCGGTCGGTCTGCACCGGCCCGCCGAAATAGATCGGCGCATCGCAAAGCTCGTGGGCGCGCAGCGAGAGGGACAGGCGCTCGAAGAGCGCCTGCAGCGTCATGTCGATCGGGCGGTTGACCACCAAGCCGAGCGCGCCCTGGTCGGTGTGCTCGCAGATGTAGGTAAGCGTCCTCGAGAAGTGCGGATCCGCCATGTTCGGCATGGCGATCAGGAAGTGATGCGTCAGGTTGATCGAGGACATGCAATCGCCGCGTCCCCGATTTTACCGCATCAGATTTCCACCATCTCGAAATCTTCCTTGCGCGCGCCGCACTCGGGGCAGGTCCAGTTCATCGGCACGTCCTCCCAGCGCGTGCCGGGCGCGATTCCCTCGTCGGGGAGCCCCGCCGCCTCGTCGTAGACGAAGCCGCAGATGAGGCACATCCACGTCCGATACTGCACCTGGTTTTCGGTCTTCATGCGGAGTGAAAAGTAGAATTGGCCCGGATATTACCCCATGTCTTTCTCGCTTCCGGCGGTTCTCGCCTTCTCCGCCTCCGACCCTACGAGCGGCGCCGGGCTGCAGGCGGATCTCCTCAGCATCGCCGCCATGGGCGCGCATCCGCTCTGCGCCGTGACGGCGCTCACGGTGCAGGACAGCGAAGGCGTCTCGCGCGTGGTGCCGATCGAGGCGGACCTCGTCGCCGAGCAGGCGCGGCGCGTGCTCGCCGACATCCCGGTCGCGGCTTTCAAGCTCGGCGTGCTCGGCTCGGCGGCCGCCGCTCGCGCCGTGGCGGCCGTGCTCGACGAGCACCCGCGCGTGCCGGTCGTGCTCGACCCGGTGCTCGCTTCGGCACGCGGCGACCCCCTCGCCGGGGAAGAGACCGTCGCCGTGCTTCGGGAGCGCCTTCTTCCCCTCGCCACCATCGCGACGCCGAACAGCGTGGAAGCCCGGCGTCTTACTCCACAGCGCGGAGAACTCGCGGATTGCGCGCGCGCGCTGGTCGAGCTCGGCTGCAGGTACGTGCTGATTACCGGCACGCACGAAGCGACCGACGATGTGGTGAACCGCCTCTACGACGCGCGCGGCGAAGTGCGCGCCGACCGCTGGCCGCGACTGCCGGCGAGCTATCACGGCTCCGGATGCACG
Source organism: Burkholderiales bacterium (assembly GCA_035639215.1). GTDB lineage: Bacteria > Pseudomonadota > Gammaproteobacteria > Burkholderiales > SG8-39 > SCGC-AG-212-J23. Next base: position 2,649 of record DASQYN010000163.1, on the reverse strand, counting down.
CTCGCCGCCGCGATCGCGGCGGCGCTGGCGCGCGGCGCGCCGGTGACCGAGGCGGTGCGCCAGGCGCAGGAGTTCACGTGGCGAGCGCTCGCCGCCGGCTTTCGCCCCGGCAAGGGCCAGCACATTCCCAACCGGCTTTTCTTCCGGTGAAGAAGCTGCGCGGCCTGTACGCCATTACGCCGGAAGGCCCCGGGCTCGACGCCAAGGTCCGCGCCGCGCTGGAGGGCGGCATCGCGCTCCTGCAGTACCGGCGCAAGCAGGGCGCGAGCGTCGCCGAGGCGTCGCGCATCGCGAAGCTGGCAGGCGAGTTCGGCGTGCCGCTGATCGTCAACGACGACGTGGCGCTCGCCCTGGAGATCGGCGCGGCAGGCGCGCATCTCGGCCGCGAGGACGGGGACATCCCCGGCGCGCGCCAGCGCCTCGTCGGCCGTATCCTCGGCGTGTCGTGCTACGCCGAGATCGAGCGGGCGCGTTCGGCCGTCGCCGCGGGCGCGGATTATGTCGCGTTCGGCAGCGTATTCCCCTCGCCCACCAAGCCGCGCGCGGTACGCGCGCCGCTCGAGCTTTTTCGCCAGGCCGGGGCGCTCGGCGTGCCGCTCGCGGCGATCGGCGGCATCACACTCGGCACCGCTCGCACGCTGATCGACGCGGGCGCCGATCTGCTGGCGGTAATCTCCGACCTGTTCGACGCGCCCGACATCCGGGCCCGCGCAAGCGACTATGGGAAGCTCTTCGCATGAAAGATCAGTCTCTTTTCGAGCGCGCCCAAGCGCTCATGCCGGGCGGGGTGAACTCGCCGGTTCGCGCCTTCCGTGCCGTCGGCGGCACGCCGATCTTCTTCGAGCGCGCTTCCGGCGCGTATCTCTGGGACGTCGACGGAAAGCGCTACATCGACTACGTCGGCTCGTGGGGGCCGATGCTCGCCGGCCATACGCATCCGGCGGTGGTCGAAGCCGTGCAGCAGGCCGCCGCGCGCGCGCTCTCCTTCGGCGCGCCCACCGAGGCGGAGATCGAGCTCGCCGAGATGTTGTGCCGGCTCGTGCCCTCGCTCGAGCGGGTGCGCCTCGTGTCCTCGGGCACGGAAGCGACGATGACGGCGTTGCGCCTCGCGCGCGGCGCGACCGGCCGCAGCCTGATCGTCAAGTTCGAAGGCTGCTATCACGGCCATGCCGACGCGCTCCTCGTCAAAGCGGGCTCGGGCGCGCTGACGCTCGGCCATCCGAGCTCGGCGGGCGTGCCGGCGGACACCGCGGCGCACACGGTCGTGCTCGACTACAACGACGCCGCCCAGGCTCGCGCGCTGTTCGAGAAGAAGGGACGTGAGATTGCCGCAGTGATCGTCGAGCCGGTCGCCGGCAACATGAATCTCGTGCTCCCGGCGGAGGGATTTCTTGAGGCGCTGCGCGAGCTTTGCACGCGGCATGGTGCCCTGCTCGTCTTCGACGAGGTAATGACCGGCTTTCGCGTCGCGCTGGGCGGCGCGCAGCAGCGTTTCGGCATCCGCCCGGACCTCACGACGCTTGGCAAGGTGATCGGCGGCGGCCTGCCGGTCGGCGCGCTCGGCGGCCGGCGCGACATCATGGAGAAGCTGGCGCCGCTCGGCCCCGTGTACCAGGCGGGCACGCTTTCGGGCAATCCGGTCGCCGTGGCGGCGGGCATCGCGACACTAAAACTGGTGCAGCAGCCCGGCTTTTGCGAGCGCGTGGAAGCCATGGCTCGGCGGTTGGTGGAAGGCTTGGCGGCAGAGGCAAAGAGCGCCGGTGTGCCTTTCAGCGCCCAGTCGATCGGCAGCATGTTCGGCCTGTATTTCCGCGCTACGGCGCCGAAGACCTACGCCGAAGTGATGCAGTGCGATCGCGAGGCGTTCAACCGCTTCTTCCACGTGATGCTGGAGGCCGGGGTCTATCTCGCCCCTTCCGCCTACGAGGCGGGCTTCGTCTCCGCGGCGCACGGCGAGGCGGACCTCGCGGCGACGCTCGAGGCGGCGCGCGCGGCGTTCAGACGAGAAAGAGCGACGCCAGCCCGAGGAAAATGAAGAAGCCGCCCGAATCGGTGCACGCGGTGATGAGCACTGAGGAGCCGACGGCGGGATCTTTGCCCAAGCGCGCACGCACCCAGGGAATCGCCACGCCCATTACGGCGGCGAGCATCAGGTTGAGGATCATCGCGAGCGCCATCACCCCGCCGAGCGCGACGTTGCCGTAGAAGAGATAGGCGACGAGCCCGAGCAGCACGCCCCATACCGCGCCGTTCAAGAGCGCGACGCCGATCTCCTTTCGCAGGAGCTGCGCCCAGTAAGGTCCGTGGATCTGCCCGAGCGCGAGAGCGCGCACGATCATGGTGATGGTCTGGTTGCCGGAGTTGCCGCCGATTCCGGCGACGATCGGCATCAGCGCGGCAAGCGCCACCAGCCGCTCGATCGAGCCCTCGAAGAGGCCGATGACGCGCGAGGCGATGAAGGCGGTGACAAGGTTGACGGCGAGCCAGGCCCAGCGGTTCTTGAAGCTGTCGAGCACCGGCGCGAAGACGTCCTCTTCCTCGCGCAACCCGACCTCGGCGAGCCGGGACTCGGCGCTCTTTTCGCGGATGTAGTCCACGACCGCGTCGACCGTGAGGCGGCCGATCAGGCTGCCGGCGGCGTCGACGACC
>DASQYN010000162.1:0-3317 GCA_035639215.1 Burkholderiales bacterium | reverse complement strand
CCAGCACGTCTGCGACAACGGGTTCGTGCCGCAATACGGCAGGGTGGTCTCGGCGACGCCGCAGCACATCCTCGACAAGGCGCAGAAGCAGCGCGCGTGAAGCTCTACACCTTCTTTCGTTCCTCCACCTCGTACCGGCTGCGCATCGCGCTGGCGTGGAAGAAGCTGCCGTACGAGCCGGTCTTCACCAGCCTGCCGGGGATGGCGCACAAGGACCCGGCGTACCTGCGGCTCAATCCGCAGGGGCTGGTGCCGGCGCTGGTGAGCGACGCGGGCAAGGTGTACACCCAGTCCATGGCGATGATCGAGTGGCTCGAAGAGCGTTATCCCGAGCCGCCGCTCATGCCGAAAGACTCGGACGAGAAGTGGTACGTGCGCGCGGTGTCGCAGATCATCGGCTGCGAGATGCATCCGCTCAACAACGTGCGCGTGCTGAAGTATCTGAAGAGCGCCTACGGCCTGGACGACGCGAAGGTGAACGGCGGCTGGTATGCGCACTGGATCGCCGAGGGCTTCGCCGGCCTCGAGGGATTCCTCGCGGCACAGGGGCGCAGCGGCGAGTACTGCCTCGACCGGCGCGTCACCATGGCCGATGTGTGCCTGGTCCCCCAGGTGTTCAATGCGCAGCGCTTTTCGTGCGACCTCGCGCCCTACCCGACGGTGATGCGCATTTTCGAGCGCTGCATGGCGCTGCCGGCCTTCGCCGAAACGCAGCCTTCGCGACAGAAGGACGCGGCCTGATGCTGGCCCGGCAGCCGCACTTCGACTATTCCGCGATCACCGAGCGTCCGCAGTTCTCGTGGCCGGGCGGCAAGCGGCTCGCCTTTCACCTGTGCCTGAACCTCGAGGCGTTCGCCTTCGACACGGGCCTCGGCGTCTCCTACTCGCCGGGCTTGCCGCATCCGAACTCCTACAACTGGGGCTGGCGCGAGTACGGCAACCGGGTCGGGGCCTGGCGGCTCATCCGGCTGTTCGAGCAGCTCCAGTTGCCGGTCTCGCTGCTCCTCAACAGCGAGATCTACGATCACTGCCCGCAGGTGGTGGCCGCGTTCCGCCGGCGCGGCGACGAGATCGTGGGGCACGGCAGGACCAACTCCGAGCACCAGAACGACTTCGACGAGGCGGGGGAGGCGGCGCTGATCCGCGAGGTGACCGAGGCGATCCGCAAGCACGAAGGCCAGGCGCCGGCGGGCTGGCTCAGTCCCGGCGTTAACCCGAGCCGGCTCACGCCGGACCTGCTGCAGGAGGCCGGCTACCGGTACCTCCTCGATTGGCCGATGGACGACCAGCCGGTGTGGATGAAGACGCGCCGCGGCCGGATCCTGAGCGTGCCGTATCCGCACGAGGTCAACGACATCCCGATGATCGTCCTGCATCACGGCAGCGCCGAGGCGTTCGCCGACATGGTCGTCGACCAGTTCGACGAGATGCTGGAGCAGTCGCAGGAGCAGTCGCTGGTCTACGGCGTGTCGGTGCACGCCTTCATCGTCGGCCAGCCTTTCCGCCTGCGCCACTTACGGCGCGCGCTCCAGCACGTGCGCGCCTCGGGCGATGGCGTCTGGTGCGCCACCACTGGCCAGATCGCGCAGCACTTCGCGCAAGCCGTCCCGGCATGAACGAGGGCGCGATCCTCGGCGGCGCCATGCTGCCGCACGCGCCGCAGTTCTTCACCTTGCCGGAGACCGAGGACAAGGCCAACGTGGCGCGCGTGCAGGCGGCCGCGGCGCGGATCGGCGAGCGGCTGAAGGCGCTCGAGCCCGAGGTCTGGGTCAGCGTCTCCAACGACCATGCGTTCCAGTTCTTCCAGAAGGTCGCGCCGCCGTTCACCCTGCACACGGGCGGGCAGGCCGAAGGCGAGTTCGCCGGCCGGAAATTCTCCTACCGCATCGCCGGGGAGCTGTCCCTGCGCGTAGTGCGCGAGCTGTACGGCATGGGCTTCGACCCGGCTTTCACCAGCACGGCGGAGGTGGATTACGCGCTCGGCATCCCGCTCACGCACATGGCTGTCGACGCGCTCGTGCTGCCGGTGTTCGTCAACGCCTACCTGCCGCCGCAGCCGCCGATGGAGCGCTGCTATGTCTTCGGGCGCGCGCTCGCGCAGGCGCTGGCGCGGCTCCGCGTGCGCGCGGTGATCGTGGCGAGCGGCGGCATGTCGCATTTCCCCGGGACCCAGCAGTACGCGAGCCCGAACCTTGCCTGGGACGAGCACGCGCTGGAGCCGCTGCGCCGGGGCAACCTGCGCTCGCTGCTCGCGTATGACGACAAGGAGCTGGACGACACCGGCAACATCGAGCTGCGCTGCTGGGCGGTGGCGGCCGGCGCGCTCGGCGAGCGCAAGCCCGATCTGGTGCAACTCGACCCGAGCTGGCATCACAACTATGCGTCGCTTGGCTGGTGGTCGCCGTGGTCGCCGCCGGAGCATCGCCCGCACTATCCGGCGATCGCGCCCGCGCTGGTCAAGCTGACCGACGCGCTGCACGCCCTGGCCAACGATGCGCAAGCGCGTTTACGCTACCTCGCCGATCGCGGCGCGTTCGCCGCTGCGGCCGGCGTCGACGGGGAGCAGGCCCGGGCGCTGATCGCGATGGACTTGAAGGCCCTCGCGGCGATGGGCGTGCATCCGCTGGTGCCCTTCCTCGCCAACATGCACCTCGAGCGGATGCGCAGCCCGGGGCCCGAGGCGCCCGGCTAGACGGCGTACTTGACGCCGCGCCGATCGAGCATGCGCAGCAGCGCCGGCCAGTCTTTATAGCCCGCCGGGCGGTTCGGCCGATTGAACTGCTCGGTGCTCGTGCGCGCCGCGCGGTCGGACATGAGCTGCACGTTGTGCATGCCGGCCGAGCAGGCATCGATCTGAATCTGGCAGGCGCAGTCGAGGTAGTACATGACCTCGAACGCCTCGCGCACGCTCTCGCCGAGCGCGAGCAGGCCGTGGTTGCGCAGGATCATCGCCTTCGAGGTCTTGCCCAGGTCGCCGGCCATGCGCGCCTGCTCTTCCTTGTAGAGCGCGATGCCCTCGTAGTCGTGATAGGTGACATCGGCCTGCACGCGCATGGCGTGCTGGCTGATCGGCAGCAGGCCGCACTTCATGGCCGATACGGCGACGCCAGCGCGCGTATGGGTATGGATGACGCAGTTGATCTCCGGTCGCGCCGCGTGCATGCAGCTATGGATGACGAACCCCGCCTCGTTCACTCCCATGCCGAGCGGGTCGTCCTTGATCTTTCCGTCCCAGTCGATCTTCACCAGCGTCGAGGCGGTGATCTCGTCGAACATCAACCCGTACGGATTGATGAGGAAGTCCTCGGTCCCCGGCA
>DASQYN010000161.1:0-4412 GCA_035639215.1 Burkholderiales bacterium | reverse complement strand
GTCGCGAGGCCGCGCGAGACATTCACCAGCACGAACGGCGCGCGCCAGCCGCTCACCGCGTGGAGCATCTCCATGGCGTAGAGCAGCCCCTGGCTCGAGGTGGCGGTGAAGACGCGCACGCCGGTCGCCGCCGCGGCCGCCGCCGCGGTGAGCATGGAGTGCTCGGATTCCATCATCGTGAGCTTCCCGCGCATCTCGCCCGCCTCGAGCCACTGCGCGAGGAGCTCGATGATCTCAGTCTGCGGCGTGATCGGAAAAGCGGGCACGTAGTCCGCGCGGGCGAGGCGCGCGCCCCACGCTGCCGCGGCATTGCCCGTTAGGAGCTCTCTCACGACGCCTGCTCCTGCGCTTCGCGCTCGGGGATCGCGGCGATGGCGTGCGGCGGGCAGACGGCGACGCACACCATGCAGCCCTTGCAGTGGTCGTAGTCGATCTCGGGCGCACCGTTGGAGCGCACGCGGATGGCGCTGTCCGGGCACAGCGTCGAGCACACCCAGCTACAGCGGTTGCAGCGTGCGTAGTCGATCTGCGGGCGAACCGTACGCCAGAGCCCGGTGCGCACCTCGACGCTGGTCGCCGCGGCGAAGATGTCGGGCGCGGAGACGCGCGCCGACTCGAAGGGCAGGTCGATCCAGTCGGGCGCGGCGTACCGGGTCGCCGATGCGGGCGGACCCTCGAGGACGCGCCCCGCGTTCGCGGCAAGCGCATCGAACGCGCCCAGCGCGTGCTCGAGATTCCTGGCCACGACGGCCTCGTCGTGCTCGCGCAGCGTCTCGCGCAGCGCAGCCTCGAGCTGCTCGCGCGCGATCGCGCCGGTGAGGCGCGCCGCGGCGCCGGCGCAGCTCGCGCCGATGTAGGGCAGCTCGGCCTGCGCCATCGCCTCGCGCGCGGGCAGGACCACGATAGGCCCGCCGATCGCCAGCCGCCTGCGCCACGCCGCGGCGTCGGCCGAGCTGTGGATCAGCAGCACCGCGTGCTCGTCGAGGCCGAGCAGCACGTTGGCCGCCGCAATCCCGGCGAGCGTTTCGTCGGCAACCACCGCCAGGTCGGGATGCCCGATCAGGCCGCGCTCGCGGATCGGCTCGCCCGCCGCGCGCACGTACGCGAACATCGGCGCGCCGCGCCGCTCCGCCCCGTAGACGGGCGCGTCCTGCACCTCGAAGCCGGCGCGGAAGAACGCCGTGCCGAGGATGCGGCTCGCGGTCTTGATCCCCTGCCCGCCTCGTCCATGAAAACGGATCCGGTACATCGCTCGCTCTCACCCCAGGGACCAGCGCCGCGTGCTCATGGCCTTCCTCACGCGCTCGGCCGCGAGCGCCATGGCCGCCTCGCGCGGCGGGCGCTTCGCCGCGGCGGCCGCCTGGAGCACCTGCTGCGTGTTGGCGCGGACCTTTTCCTCGATCGCCGCGAACGCCTGCGCCTGCGAGGCGCCGCGATACTCCATCGCGACGCAGATCACGCCGCCGGCATTGGCGACGAAATCGGGAACCACCAGCACGCCCCGCTCGTGCAGGATGCGCTCGGCGCCGGCGGTGAACGGGATATTCGCGCCCTGCACCACCAGCCTGGCCTTGAGCTTCGCCACGTTGTCCTCGCGCACCACGTCGGGCCGCGCCGCTGGAATCCAGACGTCGCACTCGATGCCGACGATGTCCTGGGCGGCGAGCTTCGCGCCGCGCGGGTGCTCGCGCACGCTCCTTCCCGCTTCCTTCAAGGCGAAGAGCGCGGGAACGTCCAGCCCCGCCGGATCGTGGATCGTGCCGCCGGTGTCGGAGGCGGCGACGAGGACGGCGCCCTTTTCCAGGAGGAAACGCGCCGCATGCCTGCCGACCGCGCCGAACCCCTGGATCGCCACGCGCGCGCCGCGCAGCGCTAGGCCGCAGAACGGCCCCGCCACCTCGGTCGCGTGCGCAAGGCCCCAGCCGGTGGCGCCGATCTCGTCGAGCGGTATCCCGCCGATCTCGCGCGGCAGGCCGACCGCCCGCCCGATCTCGTCCTTCACCCACGCCATGGCCGTCTCGTCGGTGCCCATGTCGGGGGCGAAAATGTAGTCGGTCTCGTTCCTGAGCGCGTGGGCGAAGCCGCGCACGAGCCGCTCCTTCTTCTCGCGCGCCATTTTCGGATCGCCGAACAGCACCGACTTGCCGCCGCCGTGCGCGAGGCCCGCGGCCGCGTTCTTGAGCGTCATCGCGCGCGCGAGGCGCGCGCACTCCTCGAGCGACACGTCGGCTGCCATGCGCAGGCCGCCGATCGACGGGCCGCAAGCGACGTTGTCGACGACGAGGATTCCCTTCACGCCGGCGCGCGGCTCGTGGACGTGGATGATCTTCGCCGGGCCGAGCTCGTCGGCGAGATCGAAGACTGCGGCGGGCATGGTTTGCTCCTGTCTGCAGTAGAGAACCGCGGCCAGCCTCCTCGTTTGACCCAAGTCAAGCTGCGCTCGGATCGCGCGGCGCAGCCTTGGGGGGTGGAGCTGAAATCGACGGCGTTCGCGCCGGGCGGCGAAATCCCGGGGCGGTACACCTGCCAGGGCAAAGACGTCTCGCCGCCGCTCGCGTGGAGCAGCGTGCCCGCGAATGCGAAGAGCCTCGTTCTCGTCGTCGAGGATCCGGACGCGCCCGACCCGGCCGCACCGAAAGAGACGTGGGTGCATTGGGTGCTCTACGACATTCCACCGCAGGCGGGAAAGTTGCCCGAAGGCGCGAAGCACCTGCCGCCGGGAACGCACGAAGGCGAGAACGACGGTGGCCGCACCGGCTATACGGGCCCGTGTCCTCCGGTCGGCCGCCATCGCTACTTCCACCGTCTCTATGCGCTCGACGCCGTGCTCCCCGATCTCGGTGCCGCGCCGTCGTGGGCGAAGGTGGCGGCGGCGATGCGCGGGCATGTGGTAGCGCAGGCCGAGCTGGTCGGCACTTACCAGAAGCGCGGTAAAAAGGGGTAGGGAGTCGTACAAAACGGGGTCCCGCCTTCGCGGGGACGACATATGGAATTTCCCTACCGGAGAAGCGAGCGGAATTGCGCGGCGTTGCGCTGCGCGTTGTCGCGGTAGCAGTTGTTGAAGAGGACGTGCACGCGCCGCGCCCGGGACGAGAGCGCCTCGACCGGCTGCTCGAGCTCGCGCAGTTCCGTGCTCGAGTACAGGTAATTGAAGCGCTCCGCGGCGCTCGCGAGGCCCTTCTTCTCCCAGGTCTCGCGGTTACGGCCGTGCAGCCGCAGGATCGCGAGCTGCGGCGAGGTGGCCTCCCAGACCTGCGGCACGCTGGAAGGAAAGCCCTGCGGCTCGTCGACCACGACATGAACGAATCCCTGCTCGCGCTCGAACGCGAGCGCCTTGTCGCGTGTCTTCTCACCGAACCAGGACTTGTTGCGGAGCTCGACCGCGAGGCGCAGGCCGGCGAGACGCTCGGCGCACTGCGCGAGATGCGCGAAGCTCTCCTTGCCGAAGACGAACCAGGGCGCGAATTGCAGCAGGACCGCGCCGAGCTTCCCGGAGCGGCGCAGCGGCTCGAGCCCCGAGCGGAAGCGCTGCCAGAGCTCGCGCCGCACCTCTTCGGGAAGGTCGTGATAGTAAAAACGGGCGTTCGCTTGCGCGCCCAGCGCCTTGCGCAGGTCCGCCGGCAACGCCGAGGCCTGCGCGGGATGCCCTGTGAAAAGCCGGAACGCTTTTACGTCGAAGACAAAATCATCCGGCGTGCGCTCCGCCCAGAGCTCGGCGGTGCGCTCGGCGGGAAGCGCGTAGTAGGTGCTGTCGACCTCGACGAGCGGAAACCGGCTCGCGTAGTAGCGCAGCCGCGCCTCGGCGCTCGCCGCCTCCCGGGGATAGAAGCGACCCGACTCGACGAGCGTCTTGTCGGTCCACGAGGTGGTGCCGACCAGGATGTCGCCCATGTCTGTACTAAGAAGAATGCGTTCCCGCCTTCGCGGGAACGACGGTTCGGTTTCGCTAAGCGGGCGGTGGCGGGACAGCGAAAAAGTAGTAGAGCGCGGCAATCAAGGCAACCAGGATCGCGATCACGACCCATCGCAGCAGGAGCCGCGCCTGCGTTGCGGGGCGCAGACCGTCCGAAGGGGAGGCCGGCTGTTTCACGACCGGGGATAACCGACGGTCTGCGCGAAAGCGACGAACTGGCCTTCGCCGAGCTGCATCGCGCGCTCGAGCTTCGTGTAGTCGATCGCGCCGCGGAACACGGTGGCGAGGCCCTCCGAGGCGCAATAGAGGTACACATTCTGCCCGGCAAAGGCCGCATCCACCGAGCCGTAGAGCCGCCGGTCTTGCGGCGAGACGTCCTTCATGCGCTCGCCATGGACGACGTACACCAGGTTGAGCGGCGCGCTCGCCACGAAATCCTGCAGGCCCGTCTGCGCGCGGATGTCGGCGCCGAGATGCCGACGCAGCGCGTGCTCCTTCG
>DASQYN010000160.1:0-8821 GCA_035639215.1 Burkholderiales bacterium | reverse complement strand
ACCCGGAATCCCAGGGGCGCGACGCTATACGCGGCAAGGTCGTCGTCGGATTCCGGCTGGGTTCGCGCGAGGCGGTCGACGCCACCTACGCCGACCTGACCGCCGCCGGCTACGAGGCACTGCAAGCGCCGTACGACGCTTTCTGGGGCGCGAGATACGCCGTCGTGGAGGATGCGGACGGGATAGCAGTCGGTCTGATGAGTCCGCGGTCTGCGCAGCTCCGCGCGGCGCCCCCTGAGCTCTGACAATCTCGGTCAGCAGCTTGCCGGTGCCGCCGCGCGCTTTGCGGCGCGCCCGGCGCTGCCGGGAATGAGCTTCGCGGATCTTCTCGACTCGGCTCATCTCGTCCGCGAATCTCTGCAGCAGGCGGGCCTGCGCGCGAACGAGCCCGTGCACGTGCGCGTGTCGAACCAGCCGCTCGACTTCGCGGCCTACCTCGGCGTCTGGCTCGCCGGCGGAGCCGTAGTGCCGTTACATCGCACTTCGCCGGCCGGCGCGGTCGCGCATGTCGTAGCGAAGACCCGGGCGCGGTTTGAGTGGGATGGAGAGCTCAAGGAGCTGGGCGACGAGCCGCCGCCGGAGCGTCCCATGCTCGAAGGAGCCGCCCTGGTCATCTTCACCTCCGGCTCGACCGGCCTGCCCAAGGGAGCGGTCCTCTCGCATCGCGCGTTTGCCGGCAAGCTGGAGGCAATCCAGAGCCTCCTCGGATTCGCCGAAGGGCAGCGCACGCTCCTCGTGCTCAACATCACGTTCAGCTTCGGCATCTGGGTGGCGCTGCTCACCCTGCTGCACGGCGGCACGCTTCTTCCCCGCGAAAGATTTGCCGCGGCAAATTTCCTACGCGACCTGGAACACGAAGGGATAAACCGCGTGGCCGTCGTGCCGACGATGATGCGTAGCCTGATCCTCGGCGTGCCTGCCGAGAATCTGCATTTCGAGGGCCACGAGCTGCGCCAGGTGCTGATCGGCGGCGAGACGCTCGGCAAGGGGCTCGGGGAGACGCTGCGGGCCTTGTTCGCGCCGGCGCACCTGATCGACATCTACGGTCTGACCGAGACGTCGACCTGCGATTTCTTCCTGATGCCCGCGGACGCCGGGCGTTATGCCGGTTGCATCGGGCGACCGTCTCCCGGCGTGCGCTACCGCATCGCGGAGGATGGCGAACTGCTGATCTCCAGTCCTTTCCTGATGAGCGGCTATCTCGACGAGGCGAGCCTCGCGCCGATCCGGGACGGCTGGCTGGCGACCGGCGACCTCGCGAGCGAGCGCGCGCCGGGGGTCGTGGAGATCGGCGGGCGCAAGAAGGAGCTCATCTACAAGGGCGGCGCCAAGGTGGCGCCGCAGGAGATCGAGTTCGCCTGCAGCGGGCATCCGAAGGTCGCCGCCGCGCTCGCCGTGGGCCGGCCGGATGCGCGGCTCGGTCAGCGCATCCACGTCCTCATCGTGCCGCGCGGGCCCGGCCTCACGCCGGCGGAGCTGCGCGCTTTCCTCGCGGCGCGGCTGGAGCGCTACAAGCTGCCGGACGTGCTTTACTTCGCCTCTGACCTCCCGGCCGGGCGCACCGGGAAGGCCGATCGCGGTCGCTTCGCCGCGATGCTCGAGCAGGGCGAGCTCCCGCCAGCGGAGGAGGCATGATGACCTACGACAGCATTCGCATCGAGCGCGACGGCGCGGTCGCGCATCTGCAGCTCAACCGCCCGGAGCGCATCAACGCCCTCGGCAAGGCGATGCTGCTCGAGATCCACGACGCGCTCAACGTGCTCGAGGCGGACGGCCAAGTGCGAGCGATCGTGCTCTCCGGCGCCGGGCGCGGCTTCTCGTCCGGATTCGATCTCAAGGAGCAGATGGCGCGCCGCCCGGAAGGGGCGGGGGTGTGGCGCGAGATCCTCGAGCTCGACTTCTCGACCACCCTGCGCTTCTGGGACTCGCCCAAGCCGACCGTGGCCGCGATCCACGGCCCGTGCATGGCGGGCGCCTTCGAGATGGCGCTCGCGTGCGATATCTCGCTCTGCTCGCGCGAGGCGGTGTTCGGCGAGCCGGAGCTCAAGTTCGGCGCCGGCATCGTCACGCTGCTGCTGCCCTGGATGGTGGGGCCGAAGGCGGCGAAGGACATCCTGCTCACCGGCGAGGACAGCCTGAGCGCGGAGCGCGCGCTCGCGCTTGGCATCGTGAGCCGCGTCGTGCCCGAGGGCGAGCACCTCGCGGCAGCGCTCGCTATCGCGCGGCACATCGCGGTGATCGATCCGGACCTCGTGCGCGACACCAAGAAGGCGCTCAACCGCAGCTACGAGATCCAGGGCATGCGCGCTGCGCTCGCCGCCGCGCTCGATATCGACCACGCCATCGAGTCGCACGGCTCGCCCGACAAGCGCCGCTTCATGGACCTCGCGCGCGAGCAGGGGCTGAAGGCTGCGCTCGCCTGGCGGGAAGCTCGCTTCAAGCCCTAGATCGCCTGCGCGATCACCACGTAGCGCTGCGGCCCGCCGGCGCGCAGCGCGTCGAACGGCCAGCACGTGACGAGGGTCAGGCGGGTATGGCCGTCGTTGCGCATCACCCAGGTGTCGCGGCGATCGAGGACGTCGAGCATCGTCACCCGGTAGTCGACGCGCGAACCGTCGCGCCGTTCGACGCTCAGGACGTCGCCGCGCCTCACTTGGCGAAGGAAGGCGAGATGCGTATCGCGGTGGCCGCCGATCACGCTGTTGCCCGGCTCACCCGGGAGCGGCGTGCCATCTTCGTGGCCCGGGCCGAAAGCGAGCGTGCGGCCGCTCGATCCTGCGAGCACGTACACTTTCACGTGCTGCGCGGGCGCCGAAAGCAGCGCGACGGGAAACGTATCGGCCCACGGCCACGGCTTCGCCGCCGGCTCGCCGGACAGGGTTCGCCGCCAGGCGCGCTCGAGCAGGACCTGGGCGAGCTCGGCCTTAGCGTAGATCCACACCCCGTGCGCGACCTGAAGAGCGCCAACGAGTGCGATCGCCGCCGTGGCAAGGGCCGTCAGGCGACGCGGGCGCGAAGCCACAGCAGACCTGCGATGAGGAGAAGCGCGACGCCGGCGAGGATGTCGAAGCGCAGGCTCGTCGCGCCACGCGGCAGCTCGCCGAACACTGCCTCGTAATTCCAGCCCTCCGGGAGGTTCGTGGGAACGGAAGCCGACTTGAGCTCCACGGAAGGATCGCGCGCTGGCGTCCGGTCGACGGCGACGAGGCTGGTGAAGCGCGAGACGAGGTGGTGCCGGAGCGCGACGCCTACCACTGCGTCCCGGATCTCGCCTTCCGGCGCCCCTTCGCGCAGCCGATCCATGAGGGCGGCGATCTTCTCGCGTGCCCATAGCGTCGATAGCGTTCCCGGAGCCTGCGCGTCGAGCACCGGCACGCGCACTTCCCAGGGCCGCCCGCCGGCGAGCGCCGAGACCGTGACCTCGCGTGGCAGGCGCTCGGCCGAGAATACGACCATCACCGGCTCGCCCTCGTACAGGTCGGGGATCTGCGCCGGCCACGCGACGAGGTCGGAGGCCGAGCCCCAGTCCACACGCACGCCCTTCAGCACCGGCGACTCGAGCTTGGCGAAAAGCGCGTCCATCTTCTCCTTCACCTCGTCAATGCGGCCGATGTAAGTGAAGCTGCCGAGGCCGATCTGCGCCGCCTTGCTCATGAAGTGGCTGTTCGGCGCCGAGCCGATGCCGACGGTGAACAGGCGCGAGTCGCCCAGGCGCGCGCGGATCATGCGGAACAGCGGATCCTCGTTGCCGACCGCGCCGTCGGTGAGGAACACGATCTGCCGTACGCGGCCGGGCGTCTCGCGGCCGTCCAGCGCCAGGTCCAGCGCCTGCGCCATCTCGGTGCCGCCTTGCGCGCGCAGCTCCCGCACCCAGCGCACCGCGTCTTCGATGCTCTCGGGGCTAGCCGGGCGCGCTGCCCGGTAGAGCGAGCGCGCATAGCTGTTGAACTCGATGACATTGAACCGGTCCCCGGCCCGCAGGCGCCGGATGGCGAGCTCCAGCGCCTCGCGCGCCTGCGCGATCGAGGCGCCGTACATCGAGCCGGAGGTGTCGATCACGTAGATCACCTCCCGGGGCAGGCGCGCCTCCTGCGCGCTGGCTGCGGGCGGCACGACCATCAGCAGGCCGTAGCGGCGGCCGCCGAGCGCTTCCGCCAGCGCCGTCGCCTCGGGAACCGGGCTCGGCGCAAGCGTCCAGTCGAGGACGAAGTCCTTGTTCGCCGGAACTTCGCCCGCGAGCGCGGCGAGACAGCCGCGCGGGTCGCACGAGGCGCGGATGGCATGCGACGGGCTGGCGAGCGCGGCAATCGGCACGCCCGCCTGCACATGCACGCGCAGGGCGACCGGGTTGTGCACGGGGCTCGCTTCGTCGGGGCGGAGCACGGCCGGCGAAATACGCGCTGCGTCGAGCGGCTCCATGTCGGCCGGCAGGTAGCGCGGGCCGACGACCATCGGGAAGCGCAGCGAGTAGCGCCCCTGGTCGTAGCGCAGGGTCTGCTGATACTCGATGTCGATGCGGATCTCGTCGCCCGGAGCGATGTTGGCGACGCTCGAAGTGAAGATGTTCGGCCGCTCCTGCTCTAACAGCGCCGCGCGGCGGCCGGCTGCTTTCGCCTGCTCGTAGGTCGCGCTTGCCTCGTGCCGCTCGCGGATCTCTCCCTCCACGACGCGCTCGCCGATCTGCAAGCGTAGATGGTCCACGGCCGCGTTCTCCGGCAGCGGAAAGACGTAGGTGCCCTCGCTCCAGTCACGATAGGGATTGCGGAAGCGCTGCGTCACGCGGGCACGCACCACGTGGCCGGCGACCTGGATGTCGACGTCGGTCGCGACGATGGGCGCGGCGCACGGGCTTCCGCCGGCGCGTGGGCGAAGGACGAGCTCCGCGTGCACCGGGGTAGCCATGCAGCAGGCGAGCGCGAGGAGGAAGAGCAGGGGCTTTTTCATGCCCGACATTTCACCCGCATCGCCGGGCAAAGCGCTGCGGCGAATCGGCCGCAGCTCGGGCCAATTCTGGCGCTGCGCGGTCGCCGCCTCCAGAGGTAGCATCGCGCTATGAATGACGAGGCGTACATGGCGCGCGCGCTCGGTCTCGCGCGGCGGGCGGAAGAGGAGGGCGAGGTGCCGGTCGGCGCGATCGTGGTTCTTGATGATCAAATCCTCGGAGAGGGCTGGAACCGGCCCATCGCCGCTTCCGATCCGACCGCGCACGCCGAGATCCAGGCGATGCGCTCCGCCTCTACGCGGCTGAAGAACTACCGCCTGACCGGTGCTACCTTGTATGTGACGCTCGAGCCTTGCGACATGTGCGTCGGCGCCATGTTCCACGCACGCATCGCCCGGACGGTGTACGGCGCCACGGACCCCAAGAAATTGACGCTGAAAGGCCAGGTCAGGCTGGAAGGCGGAGTGCTCGCCGCGGAGTGCGGCGCGCTGCTCAGCCGCTTCTTCGCCGCGCGCCGATGAAGCGAATCGTCATCGATGCGACGAAGCAGGAGCTCGCGCTCCTCGACGGCGAGCGGATGCTGAAGCGCTATTC
Organism: Burkholderiales bacterium; assembly: GCA_035639215.1. Taxonomy (GTDB): domain Bacteria; phylum Pseudomonadota; class Gammaproteobacteria; order Burkholderiales; family SG8-39; genus SCGC-AG-212-J23. The sequence continues at coordinate 3,285 of DASQYN010000160.1, read as the reverse complement.
GGTATCCACGGCTAAGAAGGGCCTGGGCGAGAAGAACGGCAGCTTCTGTACCCCGCGCGGCCGGCACATCGTCCGCGCCAAGATCGGCGCCGGGCGGCCAGAGAACACCGTGTTCGTTCGCCGCCGGCCAACCGGGGAGGTGTGGTCGCGCGAGCTGCATGCCAGGTTTCCGGGGCGCGACTGGATGCTGACGCGGCTGCTATGGCTTTCCGGCTGCGAGCCGGGCAGGAACCGCCTCGGCGACGTCGACACCATGCGGCGCTACATCTACATCCACGGCTCGCCCGAGACCGCCGAGATGGGCAAGCCCGGCTCGATCGGCTGCATCCGCATGCGCAACGGCGACATCGTGGAGCTCTTCGAGCTGGTGCCGCCCTACACGCCGGTCGACATCATTCCCTGAATCTTCTCGCGCGTCGGACGGAGGATCACGCACCTCTCGCAGACGATGCCCGTGACCAGCTCCGCCGGCGTCACGTCGAACGCCGGGTTGCGCACGGTCACGCCTTTCGGCGCCCAGCGGGCGCCGCGATAGCCGGTCACCTCGTCGGCAGAGCGCTCCTCGATCGGAATCTTCGAGCCGTCGGCAATTGAGAGATCGAAGGTCGAGCAGGGCGCGGCGACGTAGAAGGGGATGCCGTGCCGGCTCGCGAGCACCGCGAGCGGGTAGGTGCCGATCTTGTTCGCTACGTCGCCGTTCGCGGCGATGCGATCGGCGCCGACGATCACGAGGTCGACCTCGCCGAGCGCCATCAGGTGCCCGGCCATGCTGTCGGTGATAAGCGTGCAGGGGATGCGCTCCTGCACGCACTCCCAGGCGGTGAGCCGCGCGCCCTGCAGGTAGGGCCGGGTCTCGTTCGCGATGACGCTGATGTTCTTGTGCTTCGACGAGCGGATCACCCCGAGCGCGGTTCCGTAGCCCGCGGTCGCGAGCGCTCCGGTGTTGCAGTGGGTCATGACCCGTGCACGCTGCGGGACGAGCTCTGCGCCGAGCTTGCCGAGCGTATGGTTCGCCTCAAGGTCCTCGTGGAAAATGGCGAGCGCCTCGGCCTCGAGATCGATATTGGAAACCTTCTTCATGCGCTCGAGGGCCCAGAAGAGGTTGACCGCGGTCGGCCGGCTCTTCGCCAAAACGTCGTAGGCCTGCTTCGATCCCTTGCCGAGCACGACGCCAAACGCGGCCGTGCAGCCGATCGCCGGCGCGCCGCGCACCACCATGTCGCGGATCGCTTTCGCCACCTGCTGCGCCGTACGGCACGCGACGTACTTCTTCTGGCCCGGAAGCAGGCGCTGATCGAGGAGCTCGAGCCGGTCGCCCTTCCAGCGGATCGGCTCCACCGCCGACCTCGCCCGGGCCCGGGGGGTTGGTTTTCTAGACAACCCGCTCGTTCCCGCCGTCGACAGGCACCTGGGCCGCGGTCGTCTTCGCGAACAGCGGCCCGCACATCTCCGCGGCGAGCTCGGCCACATCGCTAGAGGAGACCTCGGCCTTGAGCAGGTTGTTCTTCTTGTACTGCTCGACCGTCATGTCGTAGGCCTTCGCCCGCGAGGCGAGGACCTCCGGGGTCCACAGGCCGGTGTCGAACACCTGGTTGGGATGGAGCGAATTGATGCGGATGCCGTCCTTCGCCCATTCTAGCGCCGCGACGCGCGCGAGCTGGTTGAGCGCCGCCTTGGAGGCCGAGTAGGCGGCCGCGCCCGGCCCCGGTGCCGGCACGTTCTTCGAGCCGATCACCACGAGCCGCCCGCCGCGCGGCGCGCGCCTGAGAAGCGCGTGGCAGGCCTGCATCACGGTGAGGTTCGCTTCGACGTTGACCGACATCGCGGCACGCCAGCTTTCGGTGGGAATGTCCTGGATCGGCTGCGAGGAGGGAAAGATCCCGGCGTTCAGCACCAGCATGTCGACGCCGCCGAAGCGCTTCACTGCCGCCTCCAGGCTTCGCTCGACCGCCTGACGATCGGTCAGGTCGCATACCAGGCCGAGAAAGTCGGGACGATCGTGCAGCGTCGGGATCGCCGGATTGCGATCCAGGCCGACCACCGCAGCGCCGCGTTTGAGGAACGCGGCCACGCAGGCTTTCCCGATTCCCGAGGCCGCCCCGGTGACGAGGCAAACCTCCCCCGCAAAAACCGGCGGCGCGCCGCTTTTCTTCAGCTTCGCCTGCTCCAGGTCCCAGTACTCGATGTCGAAGGTGTGGCGCTGATCCAGCGCGCGCCAGCCGCCGAGCGCCTCGGCGCGCAGGATGACGTCGACGGTATGGTCGTAGAGCTCCTCGACGATCGCCGTGTCCTTCGCCGTGCGGCCGGCCGCGACGAAACCGAGCGCCGGGTCGAGCGCCATGCGGGGCGCCGCGTCGAGCATGGTCTTCTTCTCCTTCGCCTGCGAGGCGAAGCGCTCGAAGTACTCGCGATAGCGCTTCGCGTAGGCGCCGACGTCGTGGCCGAGCATGGGGAAGGGTTTGGTGCGGATGACATGGTCCGGCGTCGCCGGGCCCTGCTGCGAGAGCTTCTCGACGTCCGGGCGCTGCGCGAAACCGAGGAACTTGTCGCTGTCGTTCAGCTTGACTAGGATCGGAAACCCGGCCTGATCAGAAATCGCCCGCCTCAGGCTCGCTATGTCGTCCCTTTTTGCGCTCGAACGCTTTACCGGCAACGAAGCGGGATGCCAGGCTTTCTTCTTCTGCAGATACTCCTCGGCCATCGAGACGAGCTCGATCATCAGCTCGTACGACTGCTTCGCCTCCGCGCCGAAGGAGAAGATGCCGTGCGAGAGCAGCACCATGCCGATCGTGCTCTTTCCCGCCTGCTTCGGGAACTCGCGCGCGCAGTACGCGGCGAGATCGAAACCCGCCATGAGGTATGGGATGACGACGACGCGCTCGCCATAGATTTCGCGCATCCGCTTTTCGCCTTCGGGCGAGTTGGAGATCGAAAGCACGGCATCGGCGTGCGTATGGTCGACGTACTTGTGCGGCAGGATCGCGTGCAGGATCGTCTCGACCGAAGGCGCGGGCGCCCCGGCGCGCAGGCAGTGTGTAGCGAGCTCGTTCACCATCTGAGGATCGGACAGCGCGGGCAGCTGCGCGAGGCGGCGGACGTAGGAAAGATTGACCGGAGTAAACCCAGCGGCCTCGATCGTCTCCAGGTCCCAGCCGCTGCCCTTCACGTAAAGGACGTCCTCCTCCTCGCCGAACAGGTTCTTCTCGCGCATCTTCACCGACGTGTTGCCGCCGCCATGCAGGACCAGCGACTTGTCGCGGCCCAGCAGGCGCGAGGTATAGACGC
>DASQYN010000159.1:0-4218 GCA_035639215.1 Burkholderiales bacterium | reverse complement strand
CCGCCATAAAAACCGTGCCGACCGCCGCCGTCGCGCTCCAGAGCGTACGCGCGGGCGCCCGCTGCAGGGCTTCCCGCCACACCCGGGCGGGATGCAGCGCCTGACGCACGAAGAAGCTCTTCTCCCACGGCTCGCCGGTCCACCGGCGCAGGGCGGCACCGACCAGCGATACAGAGAGGATGGCCGTCGTACCGTGCGTCAGACGCCACACGATCGTCGACGCGTCGAGACCCGGGTTTTCGAACGCCCAGCGCGGCCAGAGCAGCACGATGAGCAGGAGCGCGACGGATCCTGCCAGCGCGACCCCGACCGCTCGCGCGGGCACTCGGCGGAGCGCCTGCAGCCACGCCCGGGTCGCCGTCCATACGTGGCGCGGCCAAGAGTGAACCGTAACGGCGACGAGAGCGGCGGCGAGCAGCGGAACGCCGAGGTCGGGCAGCTCCAGAAAGCTTTCACCCACCCTATACGTGACATCCTCGCCGAGCCACGGGATCAGCACGAGCGTGAGGATGAGGATATCGAAGAGCAGCATGGTCCTCAGCTCGCGTATGCGAGTAGGCTAAAGGACGACGCATAGCGCCGCACCAAAGGAACGCGCAAGGCGGAACTATCCAGGACTTCCAGCGCCGCGGCGAGCGGGCGCGGCGCACGGGGTGCGAGCCAAGCGAGCGGGCCGAGGAAATAATCGCTGTAGCTGACCTTCGGGCGAGAAAAACCGGCTTCCAGGGCGAGCTGCACGAGGACGTCGGGTTCGAGCTCGCGCTCGTCGGGGCTGTGATACTTGTCGTACGCCTCGCGCACCAGCCAGGTGAAGAGACGCACGAAGCGGCGCCGGCTCGGGTCCACGGAATAGAAGACGCCCCCCCGGCGCAGCGCCTTTCGCGCGGAACTTAGCGTCTCGGCGACCGCGGGGTCGGACAGATGGTGGAGAAAGGCGAATGCGACCACCGCGTCGAAAGCGCCGAGCTCTTCTATCCGCGGCCGGCCGCTCTCCGATACGACGAACGACACATTGCCGATTCCCGCCGCGCGCGCGCGGGCGTTTTCGATCGCCACGCTGGAGATATCCACGCCGACGAGCTCACCGACGTGCCGGGCGAGGCGGATCTCTATCGATGCGTCGCCGCAACCTAAGCTGAGCACGCGGTGCGTCGATGTTATTGCGGCACGGCTCAGGAATTGCCGAACCGCGCGCTCATGCACGCGCTGGAAAAGCGCCCCGGCCTCGATCGCACTTGCGGCCCCCGCATAGTGGGCGTCGTGATAATCGCGCTCGTCCATCGCTTCCATCAGTCCGGCGCAATGCAGGCGCCGGGCATGGGGCCGTTCGCGGCCTGCCATTGCGACGCGCTTCCCAAATCGACCGGTACCATGTGCCGGTAACGGTTCAGCAGGACTCGTTCGCCATGCAGCTCGAGCCTCGCGTCGAGCCCGCCATAGTTGCGCGACCAGCCGTCTCCCAGCGGCTCCGTGACCGCCTTCTGTCCGCGGAAAAGGCGCGGACAGCGCGTCTCGATGCTGTCGAAGAGCTGCGACGCGCGCCGTTCGGCTTCCGCATCGGCAGGATCGCGTGCAGCAGGAACCAGCCGGCAGCTTCCCACGGAGAGCGGCTCCGGCGACGGCGAAGCGTCGGTGAGCCGGTTCGCCACTCGCGACAACGCGTCCCGGTCGTCGGGGCGCCAGGCAATGATAAAGCAGTCTCGCGTATCGAGCCGATAACCAATGCGCCGGAGGCTGGCGTCATATCTCTCGACTTCGTCGCGCGGCGGCACGCCGTCCCCCAGCGCGAGTCCCCGCCCCAGCGCGCGCACGTGGCCGCGATGGGTCTCGAGCAGGCGCGCGAGTTTCGGCGAATCGCTGGCAACGCTGTGCTGACCGCGCAGGTTAACGAAGGAAGAGTCGGGATGGACGAACGGTGCAACCACCGCCATGGGGAGCAATTCGACCGTTAGATACAGAGCCGGCTCGCGCAGCGCCTCCGCGGGCGCGTCGTAGGGCAGCCAGCGCTTCGACCACGGCTCGGCGATGAACCAGCGTGCCGGTGAGGCGAACGCCAACATGCCGATCTGCACTATCAGAATTGCGGCAAGCGCTATGCGTGCGCTGACAACCGGTAGCAGCCGCTCGACCAGGCGTGCCAGGGCAACACCGCCGAGCAAGAGCACGAGCATTCCATACCGGGCGTTCGCCGAGGTGGTCAGCCAAAGCACCGATGCCGCGGCAAGGAAACCAAGCAGCCGCCAGTCCGTCGCTTGCAGACGCCGGCCCTCCCGGCCGCGCGCAAGCGACGCTGCGGCCAAGGCAAGCGCGACAGCGACGAGCGCGGCGAACCGGATGTCCGGGGCGAACGTTTCCGAGTACAGCCCGCGATCGAGCGTGGCCATACGGAACGGCATGGCGAAGGCGGCGGCCAGGCTGGACACCCGGAACCGCTCGCTCACCATGTTGACCTGTGGCGCGTACGGCGAATGGAACCAGCCGTTCATCAGCGGAAAGACCGGATTGCCGAACTCGCGCATCATCAGCGCGAACCACGGACCGGCGAGCGTAGCAAGCGCCAACGCTCCACCGGCAGCATAGGCGACGGCCGCGATCCGGCGCGAGCGCCAGGACAGACCCGGCATTCCGATAGCCAAAGGGAATGCCGCAAGGGCATAGACCGCGTTGGAATACTTCAGCGCGGCGGCAGCGCCGAATAGCGCTCCGGCGAGCATCGCACGACGCATCACGTCGCCTCGAGCATCGAGCAGAAGCAGGAAGCCGCCGAGCATGAGTGGGACCAGCAACGGATCGAGGAAGGAAGTCCCCACGGTGGCCCAGAAAACCGAGGTGGCACTGCCCAGCGCGGCCGCGAGGGCCGCGAAGACGGCGCGGTCGCGATCCGGACGGCCGGCAAAGAGCCGCCAGACGAGGAGATAGAGCAAGGCCAGGCTCAAGCTGTGCACGAGCGCGAGCGCGACCGACGCGGCGACGCTGTGCCAGCCGGAGGCCACCATCAGGTAAAAAGGAACGTAGCCGAGCGGGTTGAGATAGCTTTGCGCGCTCGCGGCGTAAAAATCCTGCGCGACCCGCCCGGCAACCAGCTCGAACGGTAGGTAGTAATGGTAGTTGAGGAGGTCCCAATTGAGATCCTTGCCGGCGAAGACGGTCCACGCCGCGCAGATGAGGGCGGGGAGAAGGAAGGCCCACAGCCGGCGGGTCGCTGTCACCCGTAGGCGTCCTAGTCTCCAGAGCGCTTGAGGTTCTTGAGGCGCCCGTTCAGGTCGTTCAGCGCCGTCTGGTCGCCGGCTTCGCGGTACAACTTCTTGAGCGGCTCGATGGCGGGATTGTCTGCCGTGCGCCAGACGCGCAGCGCCGTTTCCATGTCCTCGATGGCGCCGGGCCGTTCGCCTGCGTTGGCACGCAGCGAGCCGCGCAGGTAGAAAAAGCGGGCCAGGTGCTCCTTCGGCACGTCGGCCGGCATGAGCTTGCGCACGGTGTCCAGCTGCGCGGCGACCACGCCCGCGGGATAGCCTTCGTCGTTCAACATCAGCCCTTCGGCCAAGCCGAGGGCGCCGTCGAAATCCTTGGCGAGCATGTCGAGCTCGCGCCGGCTGCGCTCATCGAGCGACGCGTGGCGCGGCAGGCTGCGCGCGAGCAGGACCGCGTACCGGCGGCGCAGCTCGCCCTGCACGAACGCGACCCAGGCGTTTGAATCGTTTGCTGTCGCAACTTCCTTCTCGAACAGCTGCCTCGCCTCGGCGGGGATGTCCACCGTGACTTTTTTCGGGTCGTCCGAGGTCTTGTCGATTTCGCTGTAGAGCCAATGATCGCGCTGAGCACCGAAGGGGTAAGCCGCACCCAGGGTCGACGCCACCGGGCCCGTCTGCGCGTGGATGAATTCCTGCACGATGCGCCGCGCAGTTTCGACGTCGGTTCTTTCCGCGTGGAACAAGCGGTTGCCGAGAACGAGGCCCTTGGCGTGGTACAGAGTAATGTCGGGTCGCCGGTGCTCGATCAGGTGAAAATAGGCCATCGGAATGAGGTCGGGGTCTCCTTGGCCGAAGACAATCGCGTTCGCCGGCAGGGCCGCGAGGATTGCCTGCGCGAAGCGCGCGCCCCATTCTTCGTCTTCCAGGAGGTTAGCGCGCGCGCCGACGCCGAGGATCGCCATCAGCACGAGCGCCGACGCGACAACCGCGTGGGCGCGGCGCAGGGCGTAGCGCTCGAGCAACCAGT
>DASQYN010000158.1:0-17881 GCA_035639215.1 Burkholderiales bacterium | reverse complement strand
CGATCCCGGCGCGACGCCGATCGAGCTGCCGCGCAGCGGCGCTGGTCCGGCCACGCTGGTCGTTGCCGTCATGTTCGCCGTCTCGCTCGGCGTCCTCGTCTTCGTGATCCGTGGGATGAACTGGCACTCGGTGAGAGATGTGGGCGATCTCGTCGGCCTGCTCTTTCAGCTCTTCTGGGCGATCGGCTGGTCGATTGGTGTGCTGCTCCTCGGCGCGCTTACCGTCCTCCTGTCGATCTCGGGCTTCTACCGCGAGTCGGTCACCATCGCCGGCGGGCGGCTCGTCAGCGGCCCGCGCCTCGGGCCGTTGCGCATGGCGGCCGAATACGACCTCGCACGTATCCGTAACCTGCGCGTCGAGCCGGTGGGTGATGCTGCGCGTGTGAGCTTCGACTACGGCGAAGGCAGCCGCACGCTTGGCGATGCCATACCGAGGACGCAGGCGGAACGCATCGTCGCGGCGATCCGCGCCGCCATGCCGACGGATTCGTCGATGGCGACTGACGGTTCTATACCGGTAGCGCCCGCAGCAGCAACGCCCAAGGTCGGTGTCGAGACGGAACCTTCGAAACCGCTTTCGCCTGCTGCGGCGCTCGCGCTGATCGGCGCGAACCTCGTGCCGCTCGCCGGCGTGCTCTTCGGCGGCTGGCGGCTCGACCAGGTGATGGTGCTCTTCTGGGCGGAGAGCGCGGTGGTGGCCTTCTACACGATCGCCAAGATGGCCATCGTCGCCCGCTGGCTCGCCATCCCGGCGGGCCTCTTCTTCCTCGCCCACTTCGGCGCCTTCATGGCGATCCACTTCCTCTTCATCTACGAGATGTTCGTGCGGGGCGTCCACGCGCACGGGCCGGCGCCGGCGGTCGGCGAGGCGCTCGCGGGCATCTTCGCGCCGCTGTGGCCGGCGCTGCTCGCCCTCTTCCTCAGCCACGGCGTCTCCTTTGCCGCCAACTTTCTCGGCCGCACCGAGCACCGCGGCATGGGACTGAAGGACCTGATGGCCGCGCCTTACCAGCGCGTGGTGCTGATGCAGGTGACGCTGATTTTCGGCGGCTTCATCACGCTCGCGCTGCACGATCCTCGGCCGGCGCTTGCGCTGCTCGTCGGCCTCAAGATCGCGGCCGACTTCTATTCGCACCGGCGAGAGCGCGCGGCGCCGCAAAAGCAAGTGACTGCCTAGGCTCATTCCCTGAGCCACCGCCGGCTCTAACCTCGCCGGCCATGATCCCTCTCGACCTCTTTATCGCACTTAGCCCGACCGTTCTCCTCGCCTGTCTCTGGATCGCCGATCGGGTTCGGAGATGACATTTGCTTCAACGCTTAGGCCGGTGCTGGCCGTGCTCCTCCTTGGTCGCGAGCCCGCGAAGCGCCTGGATCGCCAGGGGTTGCTGAAGTTGCTCACGGATGCGGACAGGCAGAGCAGGAGCGGTGCGCTGAAGCGGCTGGCGCCGCTCGATGGACACTACGGTAGTCGGCCCCCAGGCTCACGCCCTGAGCCACCGCCCGACAAATACTGAGCCCCTGACGCGAGGAGTGCTCATGACTGGCAATTCTCAAATGGCTTCCCGGTCGGTGGTTGGCCGGACAACGGATCCTCGGATGTTCCGGCGGCCGGACCTCTCCACCCATGCCCGCAGGCGCATGCAGCAGCGGGGCATCTCCGCGGCTGCCCTCGACGCGCTCCTCGACTTCGGCCGCACCGCTCGTGCCGGTCGCGGTCGGGAGCTCGTCTTTTTCGACCGCAGAGCGCGCGAGCGCTTGGCCCGCGAAAGCGTCCTCGCCGCCGGCGAGGCGACGCCAGTCTGCAATAGCTACGCGATCGTCGGATCGGATGGAACCGTCGTTACCGTCGGCCACCGCTTCCGGCGCGTCGAGCGCGATCGCTAATCGAACCTCTTCCACTGCCCGGCTCGTCGCAAAGCCGCGCGCCTTTTTTGATCGTATAGTTCGACCAAAGGGGGAACAACAATGCCCAGAATGATCATCGTCGAGGCGACCGAAGAAGTCGCCTGCCCGAAGTGCAGCCACGCGTTCGCGCTTTCCGAAGGCATCTCGCGCCAGGCGATCGAGCGCCACGCCGAGGACTTCGAGCAGCAGCTCGCCGAGCGCGCCAAGGCGCTCGAGGCCGGCCTCGCCGCCGAGGCCAAGCGCCGCGCCGAGCGGGACGCGGCCCAGCAGGTCGGCGCGCTGAAGGAAGCGCTCGCCGCAGCCGAAGCGGCCGCCAAGGCCCACAAGGCGCAGCTCGAGAAGGTGCGCGAGCAGGCGGCGGCCCAAGCGCGCGAGGCCTTCGAGCTCGAGCTGAAGAGCGCGCGCGAGGCGCTCGTCGCCAAGGAAGGCGTCCTCGAGAAGTTTCGCACCGAAGAGCTGAGCCTTCGCCGCAGCCTTCGCGAGCTGGAGGAGGCGCGCAAGAACCAGGAGCTCGACTATCAGCGCAAGCTCGACGAGGAGCGCAAGCGCATCCAGGACGCCGCGCGCACATCGCTCGCTGAGGAGTTCGCGCGCAAGGAGGCGCAAATGCGCGCGCAGCTCGAGTCCGCGCAGCGCGAGGCGGCGGATCTGAAGCGCAAGCTCGAGCAGGGCTCGCAGCAGCTCCAGGGCGAGGCGCTCGAGTGCGGGCTGGAGGAGATGCTGCGCGCCGCATTCCCCCTGGATGAAATCGTCGCGGTGCCAAAGGGCGTGAACGGCGCCGACCTCCTGCAGCGCGTCCGCTCACCCTCGGGCCAGGTCTGCGGCACGATCGTCTGGGAGGCCAAGCAGACCAAGGCCTTCCAGCCGGCGTGGCTGCAGAAGCTCAAGGACGACCAGCAGGCCGTCGGCGCGGAGCTCGCCGTGCTAGTCACCTCGGCGATGCCGAAAGAGGTGCGTGAACCTTTCGTAAGGCAGGCCGACGTCTGGATCACCTCGTTCGCCGCCGCCCGCCCGCTCGCCGAGGCACTGCGCGGGACGCTTGTCGAGATGCACAAGCTGCGGCAGGCGAACCTCGGTCGCAACGAAAAGATGGCGCTCGTCTACGAGTACATCTGCAGCCCGCAGTTCGCGCAGAAGGTGAAGGGCATAGTCGAAAGTGTGTCCGTTATGCGGGCGGACATCGAGGCGGAGCGCATGGCAATGACGCGCAGCTGGAAGAAGCGGGAGATGCAGCTAACCCGGATGACGAGCGGGATTTTGGGGGTCGTCGGGGATTTGCAGGGGATTGGCGAAGAGGCGATCGCACGTCTGGAAAACATTGCGATTCTTTCCCGGGGGGACGTCGGCGACTCGGAGTTCGAAGAGGGTAGCGCCGAGGCGACTAAGGACTCGGTCTCCCCTACGCATCGCTAGTGAGCGGTGCGTTCTCGGCGTAACGCAAGCAGCCCGGCAAGGCCAAGCGCCAGGAGGGCCAGAGATCCGGGCTCGGGAACGAACAGCAACTGGCCGCGGATTTCCCCGCCAGGGTAGAGCGCGGTGTGGATGTCGAGAAACATGCCGTCCGTCTCGAATGCGGTGAGAAGCGCATCGAAGTCGGTGAATCCGAATTGTCCCGTGGGATCGAAGCGGCTCGCATCGAGCTGCAGGAAGTCGTGCAGCGATCCGGTCGACGGCGCACACGGCGCAGCGGGATCCCAAAACTGATCGGGCGTATCGATCAGCGCGCCGCCGCACGGCACGAATCCGCCGTCCACCGTCGATCCGACGACGAAGCCCTGGTCGTCGAGGATCTCGTTGATCACTTCATGAAAGAACCTGTCGTTAGGCGGGCTGAGAAGCCGGGTGACCCCGCTAGGCGCGTCGTGCAGGTGCGCGCGATCGGCGTTGCCCGTGAGGCCGCTCCAGCTGAAATCGGTCGTGATCGTCTGCGCGAGCGTATCGATGGTTACGGTGGCAAAGCCCGTTGCGGTCGACGTGCTGACCGGCTGGCCATTGATGGTCGACGTGCTGCCGATGACGTTGCCGGCGGCATCTTTCACTGGCGCGACGACCTGCGAAGCGTCCAGGCTTCCGCTAAGGACGACCAAACTCGCGCGAGCCGGCCCCGAGACGAGGCCGATCGCTACGCCCAGCATGACGCCGAAGATTTTCGTCGAGTGCACGGCCCCTCCTCGAAACGTTCGAAAGATTTAGCTTGCGCGTTTCCGCCGGCTGAATCCGAGGCCGGCGAGGCCCATGCCGAGAAGAGCGACCGTCGCCGGCTCGGGAATGCTCGTCGTGGATTGAGAAATTGTCCAGGTTCCGCTGGCGAACTGTTGATCCCTATCGGGAACTGGCGGAGAAAAGAACTTGATCTCGTCCTGGGCGGTGTCAAAGATATGGAAGACAAAAATCGCTTGCCCGGACGTCACGGCCGTATCCCATACGAAGTGCGCTAACGGCAACGCGACGATGCACGGTGCGTGGGACAGCGCATCGAACGTCAACTCACCTCCGGTCGCTCCGCAGGACAGAGGGTATGCCGGGGTATTGACCGACGGTGAATTCGCCGACGCCGTCAGGTCGAACGCAAGATTGTCCCAACCGATATTGAAGTTGGAGATGGTCTTTGTCGATGCGTCGTAATCGAACCCTCCGTCGGTGGGAGGGAGTTCTCCGGAGTTCGTCACGAAGTTGAGGTCGTAATGAATCGGTGCCGCCGACACCGTTGAAGACACGAACAGCAACAAGACCGCGCAGAACGCTAAGCGACCTGCCGGTCGAATCGAAAGACGCACCATCGCCTCCCCCCCCTGGCTGGACGGAGCGCCCCCCCATGCAATGTTTACACCAGAAGGTAGTTAGCGCGGCGCTTCAAGGGCTTGAGAACTGACGCGAGCCTGACTGTAAGCCGGTCCGACGCCGAGCGCCGCGCAGATACTTAGCTGCCTAAGAAAGCCTTATCGCTGGTGCTCCCGCCGCGGATAGTGAGCCCTGTGCGGGATGATGTTGCGTACGCCGCCGCGCGGGTCGGGCACGTCCCCCTTGTAGCGCGGAATGAGGTGGATGTGCGCGTGCCACACCGACTGGCCGGCGGCCTCGCCGGAGTTCACGCCGAGCGTGAAGGCGTCGGGCTTGTGCCGCGCTTCTAGGATCGCCTTCGCTTCGCGTACGAGGGCGAAGCACGCTTGGTACTCCTCGTCGCTGAGGTCCCAGATCATGGGCGCGTGGCGCCGCGGCACGATGAGCGTGTGCCCCGGTGAGACGGGAAACGTGTCGTATACGGCTTGGGCGAGTGCATTCTCGACGACGAGCTTTTCGTTCGCGGTGTGGCAGAAGATGCAGGGGCGGTCGGGGGGCACGCGCGGCTCCTTTCCCCGGATGGTACGGGGTCGGCCGCAACTTAGGAGGCTAAGAAAGCCTTGTGCACGGGCGCTAGACTGCGCGTCCATGAGACGACCCGTGCGCCTCGGCTTCCTCCTTCCGCCCGGCAACCCGACCACCGAGCCCGAGGTGTTTCGCCTCGCGCCGCCGGGCGTTACGGTGCACTTTCATCGCCTGTTCGTGGCGGGCGGCGTGCCGGGCGCGCACGAGGGACAGGAGGAGAGAAACCGGCAGCAGATCGATCACATGGAGGAGTCGGCTCGCCTGCTCGCGCTAGTGAAGCCGGCGGTCATCGTCCTCGCGCATACGGCGACGAGCTACACGCTGGGCAAGGATGGCGAAGCGGCGCTCGTGCAGCGAATCGCCCGCGCCACCGGAATCCCGTTCATCACCGCGTTCGGTGCCGTGCTCGCAGCGCTCGTGCACCTTGGCGTGAAGCGCGTGGCTCTCGCGACGCCGTACGCGCGCGAGTGGACGCTGCGGGGCAAGGCGCACCTGGAGGCCCATGGCATCGAAGTGGCGAGCTGGGGAAACCTCGAGGATGTCGCGAACATCTACGACGAGACGCCCGAGCGCGCCTACGCCCTCGCGCGGCGAGTGGACGTGCCCGAGGCGCAGGCGGTATTCCTTTCCGGCGTCGGCATGCCGACGGTCGAGGTGCTCGAGCGTCTCGAGCGCGATCTGCGCAAGCCGGCGGTGTCGAGCTGCTCGGCGATGGTATGGCAGGCGCTGCGACTGGCGGGGGTGAAGGAGAAGGTGCGCGGCTTCGGCAGGCTGCTCGACTGAACGGCGCGCATCGGGTCCGCCTCCGGGGTAGTCCATCCGGCCCGCGCATCGTGCGACGCCGCGAAGCGACGCCCGCCTACGATGGCCGCTCGTCAGGAGGTCGAAGGAGATGCGTATCAAAGGCCAGGCGGACATCGAGGTGTTCATTTCCGACGGCGGCTACATCTGCCTGCGGCAGCGGCATGACCACGAGGGCGAGCAGGTGGTCGAGTTCGCGCCGGCGTACGGGGCCAAGGTAGCTGAGGCGATCAGCCAGCTGCAGGACTTCGCGCAGACGAAGTTCGAGAAGGCCGTCCTCGTCGACGACTGAGCCCGGAGTCCGAGGTCCTGGCCCCCCAGCCCATGGCGCTAGACTTCGGGCGCCATGAAGGTCAACGAGAACTCGCTCTTCGCGATCCTGCTGCGCTCGCCGTGGTGGGTGAGCTCGGTCATTGCCGTCGCGGTGATCGCGGCGCTGCGATTCCTGATGCCGACGATGTACGCGGTCGCGGCTGCGCTGCCTTTCATCGGCATCGCGCTCTACGTCGCGTATCGGCAGCTGAGAGAGCCGAGCGGGAGGCGCGTCGCCCGGACGCTCGAGCGGCTGCGCGCGCTGCCGTGGGACGAGTTCGCGGGCGAGATGGCGAAAGCTTACGCGCGCGAGGGCTACGAAGTGCAGCGCCTGGCGCACGCGAAGGCCGACTTCGCGCTGCTGCGCGGCGGGCGAACGACGCTCATCGCCTGCAAGCGCTGGAAAGCGACGCGCACCGGCATCGAGCCGCTGCGCGAGTTGGACGCCGTGCGGCGCGCCGAGGAGGCGAGCGAGTGCGTCTATGTCGCCGCCGGCGAGGTGACCGAGCAGGCGCGGGCGTTTGCCGCGCAAAGAAATATCCGGCTCGTCGGCGGCGCCGAGCTGGCGAAGAAGCTGGCGGCCTGAAAGGGCTAAGTGAAGCGTCGCAGCATGCTGCCGCAGCGCCGGCAGTGGGCCGGCACCGCATAGTTCGTCGGCAGCGATTGCCCGCACTGCGGGCAGCGCCAGTAGCGCGCGCTGACGTAAAGCCCATAGCCCGCCATGGCGACGGGCAGTAGGAACAGCCAGGCGTTGTCCCACCCGGTGAGCTCGTGCGCGGGCGTAGTGGGATGGCGCGCGGCGAGGAGGGCGACGATGCCGAGGAACACGACTGCGCCGCCGACGATGCCGAGCCAGATCCACAGCTTCACGTTCCGAAGGTACGGAATGAGCGGCGCCTGGGCGGTCATGCGCCCGATACTATGTCCGCTCGACGAACGAGCCGGTCGCGTTAATACTTTTTAACGCGGTTCGGCGCGCGCTTCGAGGGCGGTCCAGCGTTCCAGCTTCTGCATGAGCAGGCGCTCGATCTCGGCGCTGCGGGCCTGGTCGGCGCGCAGGGCGTCGGGCGGCTGGCGGTAGTAATCCGGCTCGTGCATGCGCGCGAAAAGCGCCTTCTGCTCGGCTTCGAGCGATTCGATCTCGGCAGGCAGGGATGCGAGCTCGCGCGACTCCTTGTACGACAGCTTCCTGACAGCGGCCCCTCGCTGGCGGGGAGCGGCTCTTTGCTGATCCGGCTCCACGTCCGTCTCGTCGCTGGCGCGCTGACGAACATAGTCGCTGTAGCCGCCCGCGTATTCTTTCCAAACGCCTTCCCCCTCGACAGCGAGCGTCTGCGTGACGACGTTGTCGAGGAAGGCGCGGTCGTGCGAGACCAGCAGGATCGTGCCGCCGTAGTCCTGCAGCGCCGCCTCTAGCAGCTCGAGCGATTCGATGTCGAGGTCGTTGGTGGGCTCGTCGAGCACGAGCACGTTGCACGGGCGCGCGAAGAGCCGCGCCAGAAGCAGGCGGTTGCGCTCGCCGCCCGAGAGCATCGCCACCCTGGAATTCGCGCGGCGCGGCGAAAAGAGAAAGTCGCCGAGATAGCTCATGACGTGCTTGCGCCCGGAGGGAAGCTCCACCCATTCGGAGCCGGGGCTGATGGTCTCGGCGACGGTCGCCTGCGGATCGAGCTGCTCGCGCATCTGGTCGAAATAGGCCGCCTGCACGTTGGCGCCCAGGCGCACCCTGCCCGAGTCGGGAGCGAGCGCGCCGAGTATGAGCTTGAGGAGCGTCGACTTCCCGGCGCCGTTCGCGCCGATCAGGCCCAGGCGGTCGCCGCGCGCGACGACGAGATCCAGGTGGCTGACCACTTTCCTGCCGGAGAAGGCTTTCGAGACATCGACGAGCTCGGCGACCAGCTTTCCGGAGCGCTGTCCTTCGCCGATGGCGAGCCTGAGGTTGCCTGAGCGGCTGCGGCGCGCGGCGCGCTCCTCGCGCAGGCGCTCGAGGCGCCTCACGCGGCCTTCGTTCCGGGTGCGCCGCGCTTCGATGCCTTTGCGGATCCACGCCTCTTCCTGCGCCCAGAACTTGTCGAACTTGGCGTGCGCCACCGCTTCGACGGCCAGCTGCTCGGTCTTGCGCGCTTCATACGCAGAGAAGTTGCCGGGGAAGGAAAGCAGCCGGCCGCGGTCGAGCTCGAGAATCCGCGTCGCGACGCGGTCGAGGAAGGCGCGGTCGTGCGTGACGAAGATCGCGGCGGACTGGCGCGCGAGCAGGCTCTCGAGCGCCACGATGCCCTCGATGTCGAGGTGATTCGTCGGCTCGTCGAGCAGCAGCAAGTCGGGCTCCTGCGCGAACGCGGCGGCGAGCGCGGCGCGCTTTCGTTCGCCGCCGGAGGCCTTCGC
The DNA here is from genome assembly GCA_035639215.1 of Burkholderiales bacterium. Lineage (GTDB taxonomy): Bacteria > Pseudomonadota > Gammaproteobacteria > Burkholderiales > SG8-39 > SCGC-AG-212-J23. Next base: position 9,112 of record DASQYN010000158.1, on the reverse strand, counting down.
CGGATCGAGCTCAGGGTCGACGCCAAGGCGGTGGAAGAATTCTTCCAGCTTGTGGCCGGGAATTTCCGCAGCGAGCCCGAGCCGGGCGTTCGCCTGGGCGATGAGAGTCCGGCCGGCGTCCCCGAAGTGCGGTTCCTGGGGCACGAGGACGATGCGCAGGCCGTCGCGCTTCTTGAGCTCGCCGTCATCCAGCGCGACGGTGCCGGCGAGCACGCCGAGGAGCGAGCTCTTGCCCGTGCCGTTGCGGCCGATGAGGCCGACCCGCTCTTTCTCCTCGAGCGCGAACGACGCGCGGTCGAGGAGCGGCAGGTCGCCGTACGCAAGCTCGGCGTTCGCGAGAGTGAGAAGCGGCATCGCGGCTGCGATTGTCCCGGAATTGCGACCCTGACCCGAATTCCCAGGGTAGCGATTCGGCTACAGCATTTGAATGTTTCGCGCGACATGACACGGCGCGGCCGGCTTGCAACAATGGGTTCCCCCTGAGCCATTCACCCTCCCTCCCTTGGGTATGGCTCTCCCCTAAGAGGCCGCCTTCGGGCGGCTTCTTTTTTTCCTTTTTCAGCCCAAGCGCTTCAAGACCCGCGAGAAGGTGAGCCCCTGCACGAGGATGGTGAAGAGGACCACCAGGTAGGTGACGGTGATGATCGGGCCGCGATGCGGGCTCTCGGGCAGCGAGAGAGCGAGCGCAATCGAGATGCCGCCGCGCAGGCCGCCCCAGGTGAGGACGGCGACGACGCGCGGCGGAAAGTCGCGCCGCAGCCTGGGTACCAGCGCAGCGACGCCGACCGAGAGAAAACGCGCGGCCAGCACCGCGGGAATGGCGAGCGCGGCGGCGCCGGCGTATCGCCAGTCGAAGTCGATGACCAGCAGCTCGAGCCCGATCATGACGAAGAGCGCCGCGTTGAGGATCTCATCGAGCAGCTCCCAGAACATGTCGATGCGGCGGCGCGAGCGCTCCGACATCGCATAGCGCCGGCCCTGGTTGCCGATCAGCACTCCAGCGACGACGATGGCGATGGGCCCCGAGAGCTGGAGCGCCTGCGCGGCCGCATAGCCGCCCATGACGAGCGCCAGCGTGAGGAGCACCTCGACGTCGTAGCTGTCGACCGCCGCGAGCATGCGATAGGCGGCGTAGCCGATGGCGAGGCCGAAGAGCGCGCCGCCTCCCGCCTCGCGCAGGAAGAGCAGGGCCACGTCCCAGCCGCTCGCCTTCTCGCCGCTGGTTGCGACGCCGAGGAAGAGAAGGAAGAGCACGATCCCCATGCCGTCGTTGAGGAGCGATTCGCCCGCCATCTTGATGGAGAGCGACTTCTCGGCCTTCGCGCGCTTGAGGAGGGCGAGCACGGCGATCGGATCGGTGGGAGAAATGAGCGCGCCGAAGACGAGCGTCCAGGCAGCCGAGGCCGGCAGCGACAGGGCGTGCAGGATCGCCCACATCGCGGCGCCGATGAGCAGCGCCGAGACGGCGACGCCGGCGCTCGCGAGGAAGCCCACCGCCCACTTGCGCCGCTCGAGCTCGCCGAGGTCGACCTTGAGCGCGCCGGCGAAAAGGAGAAACGAGAGCATGCCGTCGAGCAGCGCGCGGTCGAAGCTCACCGCGCCGATCGCCTGGCGCGGCAGCCACTGGAAGCGGCGGCCGAGCTCGCCCGCGCCGACCAGCGCCGCCGAAAGCGCCAGCGAAAAGAGCAGCAGGCCGATGCTCGAGGGCTGGCGGATGTAGCGGTGGTTGAGCCAGCTGAAGAGCGCGGCGAGCGTGACGAGCGCCGCGGCGGCGCTGAACGCGTCCATCGAGTGCCTTTCGTCGGATCGTTACGGCCGGGTCAGGGCGCAACGCCAAGCGGTAGTTGCGCCACTACACGGGCCCGGGGCTTGAGGGCGGAACCAACCGCCCCCAAATTGCTCCGAAGGGTAGACCTCAGGAGAAGCGCGTGAAAAGCAGAACCTTTCTCTATCCATTCGTCCTCGCGGCGCTGCTCGCCGGCGGCTGCTCGAAGGCGACCGAGCCCCAGTCGAAGGCGCAGCCGCCCGCCCCGCAGGCCCAGCAAGGCAGCCAACCGCAGACCACGCAGGCTGCCGGCGGCCAGTCGGCGCCGGCGGTGTCCCCGTCGCCTTCGGCGCCGCGGGCCGCTGCCGTCCCGGACTTCTCCTCCATTGTCGAGGCGAACAAGGCGTCGGTGGTCAACATCACTTCCACGATCAATGCGGCCGCCGCCGGCCGCTCGGCCCCACAGGCGCCCGGCGCGGACCAGGACGACGAGCAGGACAATCCGTTCTCGGATTTCCTGCGCCGCTTCCAGGGGCAGATGCCGCCGGTGCCGCAGCAAGGCATGGGCTCCGGCTTCGTCGTCGCCCCCGATGGCTTGATCCTCACCAACGCCCACGTCGTCGAGGGGGCGGACGAGGTGCGCGTCAAGCTGACCGACCGGCGCGAGTTCAAGGGCAAGGTGGTGGGCATCGACAAGCTCACCGACATCGCGGTGGTGCGCATCGACGCGAAGGATCTGAAGCCGGTCAAGCTCGGCGATCCGTCGCAGATCCGGGTCGGCGAGTGGGTGCTCGCCATCGGCTCGCCGTTCGGCTTCGAAAACTCGGTGACGGCGGGCATCGTCAGCGCGACCTCGCGCTCGCTTCCCGAGGGCACCTACGTTCCATTCATCCAGACCGACGCGGCGGTGAACCCCGGGAACTCCGGCGGCCCGCTCTTCAACCTGCGCGGCGAAGTAATCGGCATCAATTCGGCGATCTACTCGCGCACCGGCGGCTACATGGGCGTCGCCTTCGCCATCCCGATCGACGTGGCCAAGTCCGTCGAGGAGCAGCTCGTCAAGACCGGCAAGGTGGAGCGCGGCCGCATCGGCGTCGGCATCCAGGAGGTGAGCGCCTCGCTCGCGCGCTCTTTCGGTCTCGACCGGCCGCGCGGCGCGCTCGTCTCCACCGTCGAATCCGGCGGTCCGGCGGACAAGGCGGGCGTGAAGCCTGGCGACGTCATTCTCGCCTTCAACGGCAAGCCGATCGACACTTCGAGCCAGCTGCCGCCTCTTGTCGCGAACACCAAGCCCGGCACGAAAGCCGAGATGGACGTCTGGCGCGGCGGCAAGAAGCAGACGCTCGGCGTGTCGGTGGGCGAGCTGCAGAACGAGCAGGCGGCGAAGGGCAATGCGCCCGCCACCGAGCACGGCAAACTCGGTCTCGCGTTGCGGCCGCTCAATCCCGAGGAGAAAAAGGAGCTCGGCGTCTCGCAGGGGCTGATCGTCGAGGAGGTGAGCGGCCCGGCGGCGCGCGCCGGCATCCGCCCTGGGGACGTCATCACCTCGGTGAACGGCGCGCCGGTGAAAAGCGTGCAGGATGTGCAGCGTCTGATCGCGAAGTCGAAGGACTCGGTCGCGCTGCTCGTGCGCCGCGGCGACCAGAGCATCTTCGTACCGCTGGACCTGGGATGAGAAATAAAGGGGTCAGACCCCTTTCCTGACTCATTATCTCCGCAGAGCAATAAAGGGGTCTGACCCCTTTATTTCTCGAAACCGCGCACCACCGCCGCGCGCGCGGCGCCGGCCTGCATGAGCAGCGAATGGTCCGAGCCTGAGAGCACGAGCTGCACGCCCATCGCGACGTGGCGCTCGATGAGCTCCGGCGTATACATGCCGCCCATGCCGGCGAATCTGCCGCGCTTGCGGCAGGCCGCGACGACCTTCCGGTAGGCTTCCCCGACCCGGGGATCGTTGAACTGCCCCGGGATGCCCATCTCGAAGCAGAGATCGTTGGTGCCGACGAGCAGCGCGTCGATGCCCGGCACTGCGGCGATCTCATCGCAGTTCGTCACGCCGCGCGGCGATTCGATCATCACCACCACCAGCGTTTCCTCGTTCACCAGGCGGGCCGTTTCGCCGACTGGCAAGCTCGCGAAGCCGACCTGCTGCAAGCCGCCGCCCATGGAGCGGTGACCGTCGGGCGGAAAACGGCAGGCATGCGCTACGCGGCGGGCCTGCTCCTCGTCTTCGACGTGCGGCACGACGACGCCCTGCGCGCCGTTATCCAGGATGCGCGACATGTGCCAGTGCTCGAGCCCGGCCACGCGCACGAGCGGCGTGATGCCGATGGCGAGCGAGGCGCTCGAGATCTGCGCCGCGGTGTCGAGGTCCATCGAGCTGTGCTCGCCATCGACGAAAAGCCAGTCGAAGCCGCAGGTCTTGAGCATCTGCGCTATGTCGACCGTGCGCGCGTTGCGCACGCCGAGGCCGACAGCGAGCTTGCCGGCGCGCAGCCGGCGCAGGGCATGATTCGGGACGATGCTCATGGTCGAGGCCTCGCTGCGAAGTCACGGGCGCAATTCGAGCAGCATGTTAGCCGTTTCGCACCGCTGAATTGCGACCCTGACCCCGAATTCGTTGGAGTAGCATCGCCGCCGAAGAGGGAGGAGCCATGAAGAGATTCGTTACGGCAGTGGCGGCCGCGCTCATTGGCTGCAGCCAGGTGGGTGGCGGACCCGCGCCGGTGACCGAGGGCGACGATATCAGCGGCACGGTGGCCGGCGAGAACGGGCCGGAGGCCGCGGTATGGGTGATCGCCGAGACGCGCGACCTGCCGACGCGCTATACGAAGATCGTCGTCACCGACGAGCAGGGGCGCTTCGTGCTGCCCGATCTGCCGAAGGCGAGCTACCAGGTCTGGGTGCGCGGCTACGGGCTGGTGGATTCGGCGAAGGTGGGCGCCGCTCCGGGAGATACCCTCAGCCTTCGCGCCGGCCGCACCGCGTCGCCGAAGGAGGCGGCGGAAATCTATCCGTCGATGTATTGGTTCTCGCTTCTCAAGGTGCCGGCGGCGAGCGAGTTCCCGCTCGGGCCGGTAGCGAGCCAGCAGCAATGGCTGAACACGATCAAGAGCGGCGCCTGCCAGTCGTGCCACGCGATCGGCACGCCGGGGATGCGGCATGTGCCGGAGCTCTTCATGAAGATGGCCAACGGGAATTCCCACGAAGCGTGGCGCAACCGCTTGCGGGCCGGCTCGGCACAGAACCTGATGGCACGCGACATCAGCCGCCTCGACGGCGAACGGGCGATCGCCAACTTCGCCGAGTGGACCGACCAGATCGCCGCGGGCGAGCTACCCTTCGACCGGCCGCGCCGGCCCGAGGGCGTCGAGCGCAATCTCGTGATCACCCTGTGGGACTACCTGCGCCCGCAGGTCTACGCTCACGATGTCGTCTCGACCGATCGCAGGAACCCGCGCATCAATCCCAACGGAGCGGTTTACGCGTCGCCGGAAGACTCGACCGACATCGTCGGCGTGGTCGACCCACGCACGAATCGAGCGATCGATCTGCGGCATCCGCTGCGCGACCCGGCGACGCCGTCCGTGAAGAGCAACCCGTACGGCGTTTCGGCTTACTGGGGTAACGAGCCGTATTGGGAAGGCCATACGCTCAACCACAACCCGATGATGGACGACCAGGCGCGTACCTGGTTCACCTCGCGCATCAGCCCCGACGCGAATCCCGAGTGGTGCAAAGGCGGCGAGAACCCCTCGGCGCAGGCTTATCCCTTGACCGGCGGCGCGAACCGGCATCTTTCGTACTTCGATCCCTACCGCAATGCCTGGACGCTCGTTCGCACCTGCTTTCCGACGCATCACCTGAACTTCGCCCAGGACGGCGTGCTCTGGACGAGCGCCGGCGTGGTAGGGCCCGGCGTGATCGGCTGGCTCGATACCAAGACGTTCGACCGGACGAAGGACGATCGGATAGCGCAGGGCTGGACACCGTTCATCCTCGACACGAATGGCGATGGCAAGCGCGGGGAGTACGTGGCTTACGATCAGCCGCTCGATCCGACGAAGGACAAGCAGGTGATGCTGAATCCCTATGCGATCGCCGTCAGCCGCAGCGACGGCGCGGTGTGGGGCACGGTGATCGGCTATCCCGGCTCGATCATCCGCGTCATGCCGGGACCCGATCCCACGCACACCGCGCTCACCGAAGTCTACGAGCCGCCGCTTCCAGGCTACGGGCCGCGCGGCGGCGACGTCGACGGAGACGGCGTCTACTGGGTGGCGCTCTCGAGCGGGCACCTCGGCGAGTTCGACCGGCGCAAGTGCAAGGTGCTGAATGGGCCGGCGGCGACGGGCGGGCATTGCCCCGAAGGCTGGACGTTGCACCGTTTTCCCGGGCCGCAGCTTCGCGACGTGAAGGACGACGGCTCGGCCGAGATCAGCTATTACGTCTGGGTCGACCTGGACAACGTGCTCGGCTTCGGCAGAAACGTGCCGATCGCCATGGGCAACGGGTCCGACTCGATCATGCCTTTCGTCGACGGCAAGTTCGTGGTCCTCAGGATGCCGTGGCCCTCGGGGATCTTCCCGAAGAACGTCGACGGCCGCATCGACGACCCGGACGCGGGCTGGAAGGGCCGCGGCCTGTGGACCACCACCGGCACGCGCGTCAACTGGCATCTCGAGGGCGGGAAGAGCAACTATCCGAAAGTGATCAAGCTGCAGCTTCGGCCCGATCCGCTAGCGCACTAGCCGAGCTTCATCAGGGACAGCACGGCGCGGCCCATCGGCCCGTAGGGATTGCCGAGCGTCTCGGCGATCTCGAAGTGGTTGTAGCCCTCGGCGTAGATGAGCTCGGCGCTCTTGCCCGCGCGCGTGAGCGCGTCGGCGAACTCGCGCGTCTGGCGCTGGAACTCCGGGGTCTCGAGCGAGCCCACGAGGAGCACGATCGGCGCGTTGATGCGCGCGATGTGCCGCTGCGACGAAAGCGCTTCTTCCACTGCGTCGGTGAACCTGACGTAGGACGAGCGCTTGGATAGCCGAGGGCCGCGCAGGTCGTACATGCCGCTGCACAGCGCGTAGCCGCGCACCGGCTGCTCCGGCAGGCCGTGCGTCGTCCAGTCGGTAGTCGCGGCGACGCCCGCGAGATGCGCCCCCGAGGAGGTGCCGCTCACGTAGACGCGGGACGGATCGGCGCCCAGCTTTTCGCTATTGCGGCACACCCAGGCGATCGCGCGACGCACCTGCTCCGCCATCGGCAGCAGGTCGCCGCCCGTTTCCAGCACGTTGTCGAAGTCGACGGCGGCGAAGTGCGCGTCCGCCTTTACGTGCATCTCGGCGGGATAGCCATAGTCGCGTGCGACCCCGGCGCGCCACGCGCCGCCGTGGATGAAGACGTTGATCGGCGCTTTCTCCTTCTTGCACCGGTAGAGCTCCAGCCGCTCGATCGGCTTCTCCCCGTAGGCGAAAGTCTCCGGGCCGCCGATCCGCTGCCGGACGAGCTCGCTCGTGCGCGCAAGGCGCGCGAGGATCTGATCGCGGTTCGGCGCGTAAACCGCCTGGTCGTACGCGTCGTCGAGCGCTTTCTGGTCGTAGTCGAGGAAGACCTTCGCCATAATTGCCGAATTCGGGGTCAGGGTCGCAATTCTATGGCGCTAATCGGCGGTTCTTCCGGTGCCGTCTTCTCCAAATGCCGCCGCTGGCGCTACCTGCTTTGGCGGCGCTGGGACGAAGCGAAGCCGGCCGCCAACTTCCTGATGCTCAATCCGAGCACTGCCGACGAAGTGAAGCTCGACCCGTCCTGCAACCGCGCCCGCCTCTACGCAGAGCACTGGGGTTACGGCGCGCTCATCGTCACCAATCTCTTCGCCTGGCGCGCCACCGATCCGCACGACATGAAAGCGGCGCGCGATCCGGTCGGCCGCGGCAACGATCGCGCGATCCTCGCCGCCGCCCGTGAAGCGGCGATCGTCGTCTGTGCCTGGGGAAACCACGGCGCGCACCGCGGCCGCTCCTTCCGGGTCAGGCAAATACTTCGCGGCACGGCGCTCCATGCGCTGCGGATGAACGGCAGCGGCGAGCCGGCGCACCCGCTCTATCTGCCGGCCGCGCTGCAGCCGCGACTCTGGGCCGGATGAGAGAAATGGGGTCTGTCCCTATTTAAGCGGCGGTTAAGGATGCGCTCCCTACAGTTGCGCGAGGTCCAAGACAACTGGAGGAGACCATGTCCATCCGCATTGCGTTCGCCGCAGCCGCCGCGGCTGCGGCGCTCGCCGGCTGCAGCCAGGGCAAGCCGGAGGCGGCCGCTCCGCAGGTCAGCGAGAAGGTGTTCTCGCTTACGCCCGCCTCGATCAAGGTGAAGGCGGGCATCGTCGGCGGCGAGCTCTCCAACATGCGGGTGACCGAGCGGGTCGAGGAAGGCACCGGCCGGGTCGACTACGGCCCGCGGCTTTCGGGGCGCCTGGTGCTGAGGAACCTCTCCGCCGACCAGAGCGTGCTGGTCGACGGCGGCAAGCTGATGTTCGCCGACGCCGCCGACAAGGCGATCGCCCTGGCGCCGGAAGCGACGCCGCCGGCGATCCGCCTCGGCGACAGCTACAACACCACCGCGACGCGCCTCGATCCCGGACAGGAGCTCTCGCGCGACATCGACGTCGATTTCCCGGGCGAAGCGCTGAAGCCGGGGCGGCTGCATGGGATCCACGTGCAGCTCAAGTACACGGCAGCGCCTTTCAAGCGCGACCTGCTCGAGTTCCCGGTGGCGCTGGGGACGAAGTAGCGCTAGACCCGCAGCGAGTCGTGCGCGAGGTAGCGCTGCCGGAAGGTCTCGAAGTCGACCGCGTCGGACTGCTCGATCTCGCGCTGCTCGAGGAGCGACTCGTCGGCAAGGCGCGCGAAGCGCTCGCGCACCTCGCGCGGCAGCTCGAGCGCCTTGAGCGTCGCCTTGTGCAGCGTCGACTCGATGAGCGCGAAGCGCAGGAACTGGTTCTGGTGGTTGCGCGCCATGGCGTGCAGCACGCGGGCCGAGGGCGTGCTTTCGGGATCGGCCAGCCGCCTGCGCGCTTCGGCGAGCGCTTCCCGATGCGCGACGGCCGTGCCGAGCTTCTCGTCGAGCTCGCCGGCGATCGGCTGACAGTCATCGAGGATCTCCTCGCCCCATTCGCGCAGCGGGATCTCGCGTGAATTCCTGAGCAGCGCGAGGCCCGGCTGCCGGCCGCGCAGCGCGACCGTCTGCTGGTTCGCCTGCCATTCGCGGATCTCCTGCGGCGTATCGCTGGGGCTGGGCGCGGCGAGGCAGTGCAGCAGGAAGACGTCGAGCATGCGGCAGGTCGCCGGCGTGATGCCGATC